>DRIG01000104.1 GCA_011052815.1 candidate division WOR-3 bacterium
TCCGCGTTTCGAAAAAACCGTTTCCTCATGGGAACTCGTCATCACCGACACAAAAGGGGACGTCGTAAGGCGGTACGCAGAACGGGGACTGCCCCCTTCCTCTATCTCCTGGGACGGCAGAACCAACAAAGGAGAGATGTGCAATCTGGGTGAAGTCTACAACTATGTCTTTACGGCGTTTGATGCGGTCGGGAACCCGACGCGAATAGGAGGCCGTTCCTACAAATTTACGGGCATTGTCTACGACGATAAAGATACCAAAGTCATCGCGATCTCTTCTGGAGAACTTTTCAAGAAGAACTCACATTATCTTACTGCAGATGCATCCGCCTATCTGGACGAAGTCGCGAATGTGATCAAGGATAATTTCAAAAAAGAGGTCGTTATCTATTCCTATTCAGAATCAGAAGTACTGGCAAAGACACGCGGCAAGACGATTATGGAGGAGATAATCAAACGAGCGGTGCTGCCCGAAGAAGCGCTCAAGACCGCCCCCCGCTTCATTCCGGGACTTGAGCCGAAATATTCCAAGATAGAGATAGTGATTCAATAGACCGGGTATTCAGAAAGCTGAAACGACCTGTTTTTCCAGACTAAAGATAGGTTAACCGCCTCAAGAGCTTCAATTTTTCCCGGTCACCGAGTTTTGTCTTCTTTATCGCATCCTCCAGAAACAGAATGGAGTTGTTGTAGGTTTTCTTATCTACGGGGTAGGGGAACCCGTCTTTACCGCCGTGGGCGAATGAATACCGCGCAGGGTCGTTAAATGACGGTGACTTTCCGTAAAGCAGTTCACCGATCAATGCCAGCGCCCGAATCGTTTTGGGGCCGACCCCTGGAATACTGAGCAGGTTTTCAAAATCATTCGGCGCCCGTTCATAGGTTCTTAAAAGCACTTTATAAAAATACCTGGGATTTATATCCAGTTTGATCACCGGATGGCGTTGGGGCATCTTTAAAATTTTCTTTGTTTCTTTAATTATTTTATCAGGGTGTTCTTTTGCAATAAGGGTGGTTACCTTACGGGAAGATTCACTCTCCTGCGCCACCATATTCAACGTTGTATGTATCTCATCACAGCATACCGCGGTATGGGGTTCACACACATACGAATTCAGGGTTGAGGAAAGCCAGTGGTATCGGCGTGCCTGACGGGTATCCGGATTCATCCCCTGTTGAACCACTGCCCAGTCGCCGTCCTTCGTAAAAATGAACATATGATGGTACAGACTATAACCGTCCTGAATACAGGTGTTGTCCACCTTGGCGGAAATCTTCGATGCATATATCAGTCTTTCGGGATTTATGGCTAATCGTTCTGATACGGTCTGGATATGCAGCGGAGTTTTACGGGCGGTGCCTCCTTTACCACCGCAAAAGAATAGTCCCAGACTGTAAGAGGCGTCTTTCATACCTTCTTTCAAGGCACCACATACCGTGGTCGTCACGCCTGAAGAATGCCAGTCAAAACCAAGCACCGAGCCGAATGCCTGAAACCAGAAAGGGTCTGAAATTTTACGTAAAAATTCCTTTGGTCCGTATTCAAATACAATAACCTCGATAATCACCCGTGAGAGTTTAACCATCTTTTCAAAGAGCCAGCGTGGTGCTCTTCCGTGGTGCAGTGGTAATTGGGCGATTCCTGTCTTCATTGATAATCGATTAAGGAAAAGATACTGTACTTATTCAGTTTATCCGTTCCACGAAGGAATGAAAGAGTGATTAAAAAAGCGCAGCCGACGATCTCGCCCCCGAGTTCCTCAACAAGCCGGCAGGTCGCCTGGACTGTACCACCGGTGGCAAGGAGGTCGTCGAAGACCAGAACTTTATCTCCTTTTTGAATCGCATCTTTATGTATCTCAATGGTATTCTTTCCGTATTCAAGGGTATAATCCATTGAGACGGTTTCAGCGGGCAACTTACCCGGCTTACGGACCGGTACAAAACCGCACTTTAATTGATATGCGAGCACTCCGCCGAATATATAACCACGTGCCTCAACAGATACGACCTTATCGATATGAACCTTTTCGTAATTCTTCACGAGGACGTCAACTGCATACCTGAAAGGTTCAGGTTCTTTCAAAAGAGTGGTGATATCTTTGAATATAATGCCCTGTTTTGGAAAATCAGGTATATCGCGAATATATGACTTTAATTCCATTAAACCTCCTTTACTCTGTCTTGTGGGTATTGACGGTGAGGATGATGGAAAAAACGGCTGTCAATAACGAATGTCAAAATCAGAAAAACCGAATTCCACATCTTCCCATTTCACTTCGACGTCAGTCACCTGCGCCGAAGCAGGTCCGATTTTCAACTGCTCGATAAAATCATTTATATTCTTCTCTTCGCCTTCTGCGATGACCTCTACACTTCCATCAGGAAGATTCTTGACATAACCTCTGATGTTGAACCTCTTCGCCTGTTCCACAGTAAAAAATCTGTAACCAACACCCTGAACCAAACCCTGTATGATTATTAATGCCTTCATATTAAAATTTTGTTGAAGATAACATCCGCCGCTTCTTCCGCACTCTTCACTTTAATGATCGGAGCTTCGATACTCCAGGTATTAATACCGATAATCGGCTTATTGAACATCAAGCAATAGGCGATTTCGGAAAGTGTTCCGTATTTACCGTTAATGGCGACGGCGCAATCACAGGTTCTGGCGATAATGATATTCCGCGCTTCGCCCAGACCTGTAACTATCGGTATATCCACATAAGGATTGGCGTCCTCTTTATCGTTTCCCGGCAGTATTCCAATGACAAAACCGTTCAATTCCTTCGCCCCTTTTGAAGCCGCATTCATCACACCGCCGAGCCCACCGGTCACCAGAACTGCATGATGCCGGGCGATGAGTCGCCCCATCTCCTCGGCGATTACCAGACTCTTCTGATCTGGCTCTGAACCGCCGATTACCGCTACTGTCTTCTTTATCATCACACCTTCCTGCATTCCGGTTTACAAACCATGATCCTCGGGGCGGTGGGACTCGAACCCACGACCTCATGGTCCCGAACCATGCGCGCTAATCCACTGCGCCACGCCCCGTAATCATCTGTTCCATCCTTCTTTTCCTATTAAAGGAACAAAGGTACAGCCAAAAAATTCCTTACGGTAGATCCTCCCTTTATGTTTTTTAACGAGATTCAGAATCTGCCCGAATTCATCACCGACCGGGATAACCAATCTACCGTTATTTGCAAGCTGTTTAATGAGTGCGTCAGGTATCTCAGGCGAACCGGCTGTAACGATAATGGCGTCATAAGGTGCATAATCGACCCATCCGATACTACCGTCTCCGACCATCAAATTTATGTTCTTAAATTGTAAATATTTCAGAACCGCCCGTGCCCGACGCGTCAACTCCGAGATCCTCTCGATCGAATAGACCTTTGAACACAGCAGCCCCAGAACAGCAGTCTGATAACCGGACCCGGTACCGACCTCAAGTACCTTTTCATCTCCTTTGAGTTCAAGAAGTTCAGTCATTGCAGCAACCATATACGGTTGTGAAATCGTCTGGTCATATCCAATCGGAAGTGGGTAATCTTTATATGCCTGGTGGTAATAGGTCTTGTCGACGAACAGATGCCGCGGGACCTTCATCATCGCCTCAATCACCCGTGAATCCTTGATGCCGCGTGTAATGATCTGCTCCTTCACCATTCTCTCCCGTTCGATCCGCCACTCATTAACCTCAAGCATTACAGTATTAGAATATCGAAAACCGACAAAAAGTCAACCCCTCTCCGTTTCTCCCCTTCCCCGTTTCTCTCTCCCAACGCTCCAAACACTCTCAACGCGCCAAACGATCCAAACGTTCTCAACGCGCCAAACGATCCAAACGCTCCACGTCATTCTGAGCGAAGCGAAGAATCTTGACGCAATGGGGTTAAATTCCAACATCCAACATTAAATAAGAGGGGAGAAAAAATAATTCATTGACAGATGAAAATTTATTGTTATAGTTTATTAGTAAAGGGAAGAGATGAATAAAATCATAATTTTATTGTCTTTAATAGTCATTGGTTTAGGTTTTGGGCAAAGCAGTGAAGTAGAATCTGCGTCAGTCTTTAATTTTCTGGTCGGATTAAAAACAGGTACAAATTATGATGTTGCTCATTCCCTCAATGAAGATACAAGAAGATGGGACGGTTTGGGCTATAATATCGGTCTCGAATTCGAAACTAACTTTAAGAATATAATAGATTTGGCTGTCGGCTGTTCCTATCTTAGAACAGCATATACATACAAGATACTGGGCTCTAGTTGGGGTGAAGACTCTACCTATTTTTACAACAATTTATACATGCCGATAGTCGTGAAATTAGTCCTAAAAATTGGACAGCGAGTACATCCATTCGTGAAAATTGGGGCTGCTGGTGTATTCGAATTATCTGGCAAAATAAAAGGATGGATTGAGCCAGCTCCTTTTGATATAAAAATTGATTCTTTAGTTAATAATTATTGTTTCCTTACTGGATTAGGTACGGACATACAAATTAGTTCCAAACTCAAATTAAAGCCAGTTTTTACTTATCAGCGCCATTTGAATATATGGGCTGCTGATACACCTTATGACATTAAAAAGTCTTTTGATTGTTTGTTTACAGTCGGCGTATTCTATTCAGTTGTGTTATGATAACAATAAGTTTTTTCCAACTTCAGGGGGAATGATGCAGATTGGGAAAATTGTTGTATTAATAATAATTCTACTGCCATCGTATTTTTATGGCAGATCTATAGATGAGGAAATAATTGTCTTCTTCCAACCAGATGTAATTGAGTTACCACCAGGACAGGATAGTGCGTTGTTAGATGAAATCAATGCCCCACAGAATGTTTTGGATTGCTTACAGGCAATTGATGTGATTAAGATCTTCAGGGCATTACCTGATTTTAATCCGGTGGATACTTTAAGGGTTACAGAAAACGGTTGGGAAGCTCGTCTACCAAACTATACTTATCTTTATATCTTGCAGGTTGCCACTAATGTTAACCGCGATTCAGCAATCATTGAATTAAAAAGGCTCAATGAGATTATCTACGCAGAGAAAAATCGTAAGGGAGAATCATTTTATACTGAACCTAATGATGAATATTTCAACATGTACCAATGGAATCTGAATGACGAAACTGGTAACATAGGAATTGACGTAATGCGGGCTTGGGATTTATCAAGAGGCAGTAATAATATAAAGATTGGAATAATCGAATCTGGTTTGGATACAACGCATATAGATTTGAAAGGCAGAGGATTTTCAGGTGACCCACCGACATCATATTTAGCTGATCATGGCACACATGTCTGTGGTATTGCCGCGGCAATGACTAATAATAATAAAGGGATTGCTGGCGTTGATTGGTATGCACGAATAGACTTTCAAAATTGGTCCCCCGGTGATATTTTAAATTTCTACAATGCAGTTATTGCCGCAGTTAATAGTGGCTCCAGGATAATAAATTGCAGTTGGGGTATTCCGGACGGCTTTTCGCAAACTCTATACAGTGCCTTTAAATACGCTTATCAGAGTAATGTTTTGCCTGTAGCTGCCATTGGATATATTGTAAGACCTTATCAAAATCCAGCTTGGTTTGGACCATGGATGTTGACAGTTGCAGGAACCGACAAAGATAATAATCCTGCAGACTATTCTATAGAATTCCCAAGGAGCTATGTTGATGTTGCTGCGCCTGGTGGTGAAGGTAAATGTGTGACCGCTATTTATTCTACTGTTGCAGCATATTATAATTATGATTGGATGGCTGGCACATCCATGGCAGCACCCCATGTGACCGGTCGTGCTGGATTGCGTCTTGGAGCTAATCCAAATTTAAGAAATTACGACCTTGAGTGGTTAATTAA
>DRIG01000105.1 GCA_011052815.1 candidate division WOR-3 bacterium
GAGCATGGGCAGCCCCGTGAAAAGTATGGACTTCCCCTTTTTATAGAGATATACTGTTATGACCATCAAGGCGAGTCCCGCCAGAAGCTGGTTGCTTGCGCCGAACAGGGGCCATAATACAAGGGCGCCTTTACCATCAGGTTTCACAAGGGCGAGTAAGAGGGCGGAAATGATCACCAGGGCGGTGGCACTGTGTCTTTTTGTCAGAAACTTTATTTTGAAACTCTGTGCGAGTTCAGTCACTATGTAGCGCTGGATCCTGGTGGCGCTGTCGAGTGTGGTTGCGGCGAAGCTTACTATGAAGACACCGAGTACTGTTTTTGCCAGAATTTTACTGATACCGAGGGCGGTGAGAAAGGTCGTCGCACCGTCGACAAAAGCGGATAATTTTGCACCCAATCCCGAAGCGACCGCCCAGTTTGAATAACGCGCTGTCCATGCCTCAATGCCGCCGAGTCCGGCAGTACAGGCGATGATGACGATCGTTGCAAGGGCTCCTTCCATTAACATCGCTCCATAACCGATAAAGCGGGCATGGGTTTCATCAGAGAGTTGTTTTGATGATGTCCCTGATGATACAAGACTGTGAAAGCCCGAGATTGCACCGCAGGCAATGGTGATGAAGAGAAACGGCCAGACAGGTGGTGCACCTTTCGGCGCGGTAACAACGGCAGGAGCGCTTATTTGCGGCGCAGTGATCACCAGTCCAAGAAAAAGTAAGATCATTGCGACTATCAATTGGTGGGCATTTATATAGTCGCGCGGCTGAAGGAGAGTCTGGACCGGCAGTACCGACGCGATATACGCATATATGAGCAGAATGAGCAACCAGGTTATAAGGGGAGAACCGCCGATAAAACCCGGTAGCTTTACAGGAATATAGATTCCGATGAATACCGTTATGTACATAAGAACGAGGGCAATGATTGAAAGCAGGGTCGGATTCGCTTTCTTCTTATATATCAAATAGCCCAGGGCTATTGCGATCGGTATTTCCATCCAGACCGGGAAGACCGCAGTGGGATACATGGTGAAGAGAATACCGATTATCAAAGCGAATATCGAAACCACGATGACGAGGCAGAAGAAGATGACGAGCAGAAAAAGAATACGCGATGTCGGGCTGACGATATGGCTCGTCACATCGCCGATCGATTTCCCTTTGTTTCGGGCGGAGATTACCAGAGCGCCGAAGTCATGTACTGCTCCCATTACGATTGAACCGACAAACACCCAGATCAGGGCGGGCACCCATCCCCAGATTACTCCGATGGCAGGTCCTACAATAGGTCCTGTACCGGCGATCGAAGTGAAGTGATGGCCGAAGAGGATCTCTTTTCTGGCGGGTACATAATCCATTCCGTCA
Source organism: candidate division WOR-3 bacterium (assembly GCA_011052815.1). Classification (NCBI taxonomy): domain Bacteria; kingdom Pseudomonadati; phylum Caldifarciminota; species Caldifarciminota bacterium. The sequence goes on from DRIG01000105.1 coordinate 1,367, forward strand.
TTCAATTCATGGGCGGGTGTTATTCTTTTTTTACTCAGTTCAAATAATTTATTGCCCAGAAAACGTCCGTATGTATGGTAGGCTATGATAAAACCGATGTATACAAGTAAACAAAGAAACAGAGCATTCATGGTAAACAACCCCCTTTCTTTATGTTGAGTGATTATAACAACATAATCGTTTATGTCAAGAAAGTATCCACGGCGTGCAGGTGTTGAGTCGGGCCTGTAATAATTGCTTGACATTCCGGTAAAAATATGTAAAATGGTTTCATCAAGCCAGGATAGCTCAGTTGGTAGAGCACCGGACTGAAAATCCGGGTGTCCGCAGTTCGATTCTGCGTCCTGGCATTTTTTTGTTTGGTTGCTTGACACATCTACAATTTCACATATAATTTCTTACGAGAAATTGAAATTTATGGTTTATAAAGAACACTTTCAACAGAGAAACAGAAAACTACAGAAATACAGGAGGCTTGAGAAATCGTTTTTTGTAATTTTATTGCTTTTCCTTTTTTCATTTTCCGGCTACTTATTCGGTGGAGAAACGGCTGCTGTGTATAACTCGATGGACCGGCTCTCCTACTGGTTGGGTCGGGCTCAGGTGGATACCGTGGAATCAATCAGTGACAGTATCATTGCGGTTCTCGATAAACTTTCTGCTCGGGAAAGGCCTGAGGCGTTAAAACTCATTCTGAAATATACTGAGGAAGGCGCCCATTTTCTTGATTATGATTGTGTTTGGGATATTGGTTGGTTCATTAAAGAGAATGTTTTTTATGGCGATACCGCTCTCGGTAGGAGAATTATTTCAATCATTGAAGAGAAAGATCTTATCGGGAAGTACGGTGATGATGGAGCAATATTCTTGTACTTACTCGGGTGCAGCCTGCCCCGAATTTACGGCGAAGCGAGTATTCCGATACTCCTCGGGTTCTGTCGTGATGAAAGACTGCCCGAAGAAGTGAGGATAGAATACTGTGTTTCAGCCGCTGAATTTCATAACAGAGAAAGTTTTGAAAAGATACTGGAAGTTGCCGGTACTTTTACCGATACCGCTGCTTTTATCCGCATACTTTGTACAACCGGGGATGAACGTGCTCTGCCTCAGATACTTCCCTGCCTCGAATCATACGAGAAAGAGATCGCGTACGGTCTGCAGTATATCCCGTCGCCTGTTTCAATACAGACGCTTATCAAGATACTGGAACATCAGATTGCAATCGGTGCTGAGTGTACGGGTTCCTGGTCCGGTACGGCGTATGACTGTGCAATATTATCTCTGGGCGTGATCGGAGACGAGAGTGCGATTCCGGTGTTGAAAAAGGCACTCAGGGATTCAACTCAGGTGGAGGCACGCCGATTGGCGGCCTGGTCTTTATGGATGCTTGAAGACAAGAGTGGTATTCCGGTAATGGTTAAAGATAGGCAATTTTATGATTTGAGAATTATGGCTGATCCGATTTCAGTTCCGTATCTCATTCCATTGCTTGATTCTGATGATGAAGGGGCACGTCTGTCAGCAGTGCGGGTACTGGAAAAGGTCGGCACCCAGGATGCCGTGGATGCTCTCAGCGAAAGATATCTTCTTTCAGAAGAGACCGAAGCCGTAAAGGATAATATCGCCGTCGCCCTGGTGCATCTGGGGGTGGAAAAAGGTGTACAGCGTATCGCAGCGCTCATCAATGATAAGACCAGAAAAGATAGATTTCTTTTGTTATGGCGGATTTTCAGTTCGCCGCTCAACACGGGCAGTGATGAGATTTTAAAACCTGCTTTATACAAACTGCTCCTTGATGATGATAAACCGATTTTCCAAATACGCGCTGCATGGGCGCTCGCCGCCATGGGTGATACTGCCGGCGCGTCGGTGTTCGGTGAGCCGATCTCCAAAGCCGTTATAAGATGGTTTCCTTCTATGCCGGAATTTTGTAAACGTGCCGCAAAATATTTTCGCCCTTCGGTAAATGAACTTCTGGAAATAGTTCAGGAATCTACAGGGGATGAAGAGACCGTTATTGAAAGGGTTGAGGTGATTCCTGAATTATTCTCTTATAATGCCCTTCCTTTACTGGAAACCGGTATTGAAAGTCTGAAGGTTGTACCTCGGGCTAAAACGGTCTATTCTCTTGTGCTGGCTCTTCTCTGTCAGTCTGCAGAAGAGTATGAAAAAGAGGCGGCGTTTGCGGCGATCGCCCTGGAGACCGCCCGTAATATCGGTGATTATCCCCTTGTTCTTGAAGCACTATGGTTGCTTGCCGACGCCGCGATTTATAGTGCTGATTATGAGACGGCGGATAAAGTTCTTGAGGAAGCAATAGAGATCTGCAGCCATTTGACCGATGAGGAGAGAAACAGGTGCCGGCAGAGATTCCCGGATGCATATACATATTATCTGCTTGGCGAACTTAACTTGAGAAGGAAGAAATTTAAGGAAGCACTTAAGAATTTCACTGCTGCGCGTAAAGAATTGAATTACCGTGTGTCAACAAAGCTGATTGAGTTTATTTCCCAGAGAGAACCACGGGACCGTTTAAAGGCAATGGTGGCTTCAGGTCTTGGTGTTGCACATACTGAATTAGGGAAGGCATCTTTTAAAGAGGCAGTTGATGGATTTGATAAGGTCGGAGTTACAAATATCAGAGAACAGGAGAGTCGGGATCGGGCATATTATGGTTTGATTCGTGCGGCGGTTGCAGACGGCGATTATGAAAAAGCCCAGGAATTGACCGAAAAACTTATTCTTATCAAACTGAAGGAAGATTTTGAGAAGCTGGAGATCAATCCGGTCAATCCTCAGCGTAAAAAAGAGCTGGAAGAGCTGAGACGGAGAAAGAAAGAGATTGATGAGATGAAACGGCAGATGGAGAAGGCGGAAAAAGCGCCCCTTGATCCGGCTCTTCAGAACAAGGCGCGTGAGTTTAAAAAGTATATTCATAAATTAAAGAATGATAATCCCAAGTTATTTGCGATCGTCAATTCAGAACCTTCAAATCTCAAAGAACTGCAGGACATCGGCCTTATTTCTGATAATATGGCTATTCTTCAGTATCTGATGGCTGATGAAGAACTTTATATTTTTATTGTAAAGAGTTATGATCTGTTCATCAGACGGGTTGTGGTCGGTAAGAAGAAGCTTGCGGGATTGATTGACGGTTATCGGACCCTTATAAAAAATTTCTGTTCTGAGGAGGAGCTGGTTGAATACAGCGATGCACTCTACAAATATCTTCTTGAACCGCTGGAAACTGACCTGGCCGACGTTGAAATCATCGGGGTAATTCCGAATCAGCATCTCTATTACCTACCGTTCGCCGCCCTCAGGAAAAAGGGTGATAAACTTTGCTTCGGTGAAAAATATCAGGTGTTCTACATAAATTCCACCACTCTCTTCGGTATTATAGCTAAAGAGCAGGGCTGTGATATAGCGACCGCACCCCTGGTCGCTTTTGCAAATGCAGACGGCACTCTGGCAGAAGCCGAAGAAGAGATTAAGTCGATCTCGGTATTATACAGTGAGGTCGATTCATTTTACCGCGGAAGTGCTGAAAAGAATAGGGTTTTCAGGCTTTCGGGTTGTCAGATACTGCAGTTTGCGACCCATGGTAAGTCGATTCCCTATGCACCGACTTCTTCTTATCTGGTATTGGCTCCCAGAGGTGAAGAAGGGCATTTAAGGGTCGAAGAGATCTGGGGTCTGGATTTGAAGGACTGCCCTCTGGTGGTACTGTCGGCGTGTGAGACAGCCGAAGGTAAGTTGATCGCCGGCGATGAGGTGGTGAGTCTTGCGTTCGGTTTCATCTATGCCGGAAGCGCAAGTTGTCTGGCGACACTATGGGAGGTGGCGAGTCAGGCTACTGCTGAATTTATGGAGGAATTTCACAAGAACTTGAAGACGGGAAAGAGCCGCGTCCAGTCATTACAGACGGCACAAGTGAAGATAAAAGGAAAATATTCATCTCCCTTTTACTGGGCTCCATTTGTTCTGATCGGTGATTGGCGATGAACAGAAGCTTTCTTTATGTGCGGGATAAAGAGACCGGGAAGATTGTGGATAAGATTGAGATTGAAAAGACGGCGTTTACAGCGGGATCGGAAGCGACAGAACGGCTTTCAGAGATTATCGGGATTTTGAAAGGTCGGCTCAGAGAGAAATATCCTGCGGAAAGATATGATATTACAGGGCCTGAACCGCAGGAGCTCGAAGGTCCAGCCCTCCATCCCTTTAAAATGGAGGCGAAAGGTCATCTATTATTCTTCACCAATCTCGGAGGCGTGATTTTGGGAGCGGTGTTGTTGTTTTTACTCTTGTTGCTGCGCCATATCTATGTATTTATTCTCTTTATCATAGGTGTTCTGGGAATAATCCTCTATATGGCGGTGGACTATATTATCTGGTGGAAAAAAGGGATCAGAGCGGTTGAGGTGGATGAAAATGGTGTTGTTCTTTATCGAGGTAAACACAGGCGGCCGGTGAAGCTCGATTTTGAACAAATAACAGGTATAGATTTCTTTACTAAATTGAACAGAAGGGTCATTACAATCCTCACCGGTGGGAAGGCATTGAAGGTCATTCCGGGGATTACCCTCTTTTCAGGTCCGCGCATAAGGATTACAGATGACACCTTTGGTGATGATGAATTTACTGTGTTTATAGAAAGATTAAAACAGTTCAAAAAGAAGCAAGCGGAGGGCTTCAACAGTTGAACAGTTATGAAATATCGGACTCTTGACATTTAACTAAAATTTAATACAATTATCAAATATGGAGCAGAATATCAAAGATACAGTTGTTGACCGGGTTAAAGAGCCATTAGCACAGTACAGTGATTCATTCCGGGAATTGTTGGAAATCGGCAGGAAGATTGATATGACACTTGAGAAAGACACTGAATTACTTTCCGATATCAGAAAAAAATTTGATAATCTTTCGGCAGCGGTTGAACTTGAATTCGAAGGCACGGCGGTGTTTGATCAGGAGATCAAGAAGACACGGACACTCCTTGAACAGAGTATAGACAGAGTCAATGATTCCATCACTATTTCAGGTCGTATAACCGAGGATTTAAATAATATTTCCCGGTCATTTGATAAAATACATCAGGACGGCCTTCAACTTGATGACATCATAAAGAACATCAGTATTGTTTCTGACTCGATAGAAGTCGCTTCCCGGAATGCAGGAATAACGGCTTTCCACGCCGGCAGGCAGGGGCGGGGTTTTGAGGTCATAGCACGTGAAATGACGAGTTTGGTGAGGAATGTCCAGGATCCCACCCGGGCGATTCCTGAGGTTGCTGAACAGATCATAAAACAGGTCGTCAGTTTAGGCCATGATCTCTTGAAGGTCAGTAATCTGATGTATGATTTGAGGAAGATCAACGGTAAATTTTCAGAGATCACTGACGAGCTCCTTTTGTTGATTCCTACCGTGGAATCAGGCATTAAAGGAATTGCTGAAAGTGTTGAGTCCCAAAAAGCTCTACATAAATTGCTCTTAACCGAGAATGAGAAATCAGCGGTATGGTTGAGTGAAATTTATGATATTGCACGTTCTTCCACGATCCTGGAGATTTCTCTGGAGGCGATCTTCAGAAGGGTCAACAACCTGCGGGAGAATTTAGTGGATGTTGAAGATATATCGAGTTTCTGCCATATCTTCAATTCGCTGCGGATCGCCCTTGAGGATGCGGCAAAGAGCTATACGGTTCCTATTCATGATCTATTATCTCAGGATATAAGCAAGTTTGATGTGCAATCTTCAGACCGTTCCATCCTGCAGCTCGTTTCTGAATCGAACCAGCTCTTTCAAATCATCAAGGAAATCGGCGGCGAACTGAAAAATTGGTTGAAGACGAATAGTGAGGCATGTGATGTTTTAAACAGGGGATTGGTGTTTTATCAGGATGTAATTCACATCTTAAGCGGTCTGAATAGCAGACTTTCATCATTGAAGACCAAGGCGGCGGAGATTGAGAAGCCGCTGCATGAACTGCAGCGGATAACCGAGCGTTCCCGGGTTCTCGGTTTGTATGCTGGTATTGAAAGCGCGCGGGCAGGAGAATACGGTTCTTCTTTATCGATCGTCACAAAGGAAATCCAGACCCTGTCTGAGAAGAGCACATCTTTCGTGAATAAGATTGGAGAAGTGGCGAACGATATGTCGAAGAATTTCTCCCGGCTGGCTTCTTATTTGGTAAAAAGTATGAGCGACGTGGAACAGGGAGTGGTTTCTTTGAAGACGGGATTGGAGATTCTGGATAAGAATAAGAAGGTACTGGAGAATCTTGATCACTTATCTCAGGAGATGGTCACCTCCACACAAAATATGAAAACCGACTGTAGTACCCTGAGTGAGCAGATCCGTGAATTGAATCAGGGATATAATGAGATCAATCACAATTTTAAAGAATATTTCAAAACGATAAAATTAGGCAAAGAAGCCGCTGAAGCGGTATTGGATGTCGTCAATCAATATAAAAAAGAGGTCAATATTTTAAAGAAACGTTATAAAACAGTGATCTTCAGACAATCCATAGAGCCGATTATTCTTGATCCGGCGAACAAGACCGACACACGCAGCCATGAAGTGATCGAGCAGATATTCACCGGACTTTTAACCTTTGATTCCTCCAATCATCTTATGCTTGGTGTCGCGGAATCTTTTTCCGTGTCAAAAGACGGCCGTGTGTGGAATTTCACCATTAAAGACAATGCAAAGTTCCACGACGGCCGGCCGGTCACTGCGGCGCACATCGCCCGCTCGATTGAACGGGTAAAAGAAGGCCCTAATGTGAGTTTTGTCGACTATGTGGAAGATATAAAGGTCATTGATGAAAAACATCTGACTTTTCATTTAAAATTTCCTTACCTGCCGTTTCTCGCCAATTTGGCATGCGGCGCCTGTGATATCGTTCCTGATGATTTTTCGCCTGATATACCGATTGGAGCCGGTCCTTATCGTTTTGTTGATTGGGTGAAGGATAAAGAAGTCATTTTGGATGCATTTAATGAATTCTTCGACGGCAGACCGCCGATCGACAGGGTCGTTATAAAGATAATCCCCGACAATAAGGAAGCAGTGGAACGTTTCAAAAGAGGAGAGATTTCTTTGATGCAGTTGACCCCGGATACTTTTAAGGAGTTCGACCCCGCTGAAGTCATTACGGGTTCTATCTTGTCCACTCAGTATATCGGGATAAATGTGATGAAAGAGACCCCGTTCAAAAATAAGAAGGTGCGTCAGGCGATGAATTATGCGATAAACAAAGAACTTTTTGCCAAGGAGGCGATGGAGGGGCAGGCAGTAGCTGCTTACGGAGTTTTTCCGCCGGGGATGACGAGTGTGTATAATAGTTCTCTGGTGGGTTATCGATATAACCTGGATAAGGCAAAGGTATTGATGGAGGAAGCCGGCTACGGCGGCGGCCTGGATGGTTCTTTCCCTTTTGATATCAGCGACAGCAAACTCGCCGTGAAGAGAGCATTGTATATAAAAGAGTGTCTTGAAAAGATCGGTATCAAGCTGATTATCAACCCTATGTCATGGAAGGATTTTCTGGAGCGGGGATATCGGGGGGATAGTATTCTCTGTATGAAGAGCTGGGTTTCGGATAACGGAGATCCTGATAATTTTCTTTATCCGCTTTTCCATTCGAAGAGCTTCGGTCGCGCGGGTAATACTTCTTTTTATGAAAATAAAAAAGTGGATGAGATGATTGATTGCGCCCGTGCAGAACGTAACACAAAAAGACGCTGTCGTATGTATCAGGAAGTCGAACAGATCATCGTTGAAGACGCCCCCTGGATCTTTCTTTCGCATGGTGTTGATTCTTTCGTGGTCAAGAAAAATATCGGTGGTTTTAAAGTGGATCCGTTTAATATTGTCAGATTCAGATATTTATGGAGTGAGTGATGGAAGCAGTGGTGGTGTTCAGAATAGGTAGTGAACATATCGGTGTTGATATCAAAAATGTTCGTGAAGTGAATGAAGCGGGTGATCTTGTGTTTGTACCCCATTCTCCGGAATTTCTGCTGGGATTGGTGAATATGCGGGGAAATGTGATTCCTGTTGTTTCACTTAAGAAACGTTTGGGTATCAGCGGAGAGGAAGAGGGCAATTTTTTACTTATTGTCGAAGATAAGGGAAGAATTGCTGGTTTAAAAGTAGATGAGTTGTTCGGGACCAAAAAGATAGATAAAGGCAATATTAACAGGAATTCTAAACTTATTTCAACAAAGAGAGAGAAGGATTTCTTTCTCGGTGTGTATGAGAATGCAGAGAAGCCGATACTTCTGTTAAATTTAGAAAGGACGTTATCAAAGGAGGATAAATGAGGATTTTGATAGTAGACGACGCTATGTTCATGCGTCGTATGCTCAGTGACATCCTGGGAAAAGGTGGTCATACAGTCTGTGGTGAGGCAGCGACCGGTAAAGAGGCAGTGGAGCGTTACAAAGAATTAAAACCGGATCTTGTCACGATGGATATCATTATGCCGGATATGAGTGGTATTGAGGCGGTCAAGGAAATAAAAAAGATCGATCCGGAAGCGAAGATTCTGATGGTATCAGCAATGGGACAGCAGGCACTTGTTCTGGAAGCCGTGCAAGCCGGAGCGATAGATTATGTGGTTAAACCGTTTCAGCCGTCCCGGGTGCTGGAGTCGATTGATCGAATCGCTGAAAAATAAACGATGGAAGATTATCTTGAACTATTCATAAGCGAGCTGGAAGAATATATTAAACAGCTGAATAAACATTTATTGAAGCTGGAGACCAATAATAAAGATTCAGAGGCGATAAGTGAGATTTTCCGGATATTTCATACGATAAAGGGTATGGCTCAGACAATGGGATTCGATGGGATGGCGGCGATGACGCATGATATTGAAGACATTTTACAGGATGCAAAGAGACATTCAGAGATTAATCCCCGGCTCGTTGACTTTTTCTTTGGGGTGACGGATATTCTGATAAAATCAACTGAAGCTCTCCGCAAGAAGAAGGAGTTACCGGAATTCAGTGAGTTCATCGATACCATCCAAAAGATTAAAGAAGGCAAAGAATGGATTTTTGTACAGGACAGAACAAAAGCGAAAGAACTCGGTGAGATTCGTATCAAGATGAAAAAACTCGATACGCTTTTCAACCTGACGAACGAATTGATGATCATCAGGTCGAGAATTTCGAAGTTGAGCAGGGAGCTCGGTAATTCGGAATTGGTTGATTTGAGTGAGAATGCATCACGATTGATTTCTTCACTCCAGGATGAAGTTATGAGGTTGAGGATGCTTCCTTTGTCCACTGTCTTTGATTTTTTCCCCCGTTGGTTCAGGGATGAGGCAAAACGCCAGCATAAGGATGTTTCTCTTGAGATCATCGGTGGGGAAATAGAGGTGGATCGTTCAATCATTGATGTGTTGAAAGAACTGCTGCTTCACCTTCTACGTAATGCCCTTGACCACGGTATCGAAGCCGGCAACAAGAAGGAAAAGGCAAAAGTTGTGTTGAAAGCGGAACGGGAAAGAGAAAAAATCATGATTTCGGTGATTGACAACGGCAGAGGAATCGATGTCGAGGAGATCAAGACAAAGGCGTTGGAAAAAGGCCTTGTTACTGAAGCGGAATTGAAGTACTTTACCAGGAGCGATTTTTTCCGATTATTGACGCGGCCTGATTTTTCGACGAGAGAGGAAGTTTCGACGATATCAGGGCGTGGCATAGGGCTTGACATTGTTGAGAGGACTGTAGTCAACTTCGGCGGTAAACTCATAATCGCTTCTGAAAAGGGTAAGGGTTCATCATTCACCCTTGAGTTGCCGCTCAGCCTTGCAGTCATCCGTACAATGATTTTTAAATTGGATGGGCAGAGGTTTGCCTTACCTTTAAATCATGTCCAGGAAACATTTTATGTTGATGAGAATATGATTAAATCCGTTTACCACCGTGAGCTGTTTCCTCTGAGGAACGAAATTCTTCCTTTGGTGAGATTAGGCGATAGGTTGGGTTGCGCGAAGAAGAAAGGTAGAAAATCGGTGATTGTTGTTCAATATCAGGGGAAACGCAGGGGGTATATAACCGATGAAATCATCGATGAGGATGAAATTGTTATTAAAAGATTGGACCCACTTGCGGAATCCTCATTATACTCAGGATGTTCAATCTATGCCGATGGTCTGCCCATATTGATAATAGACCCAAGGGGGTTTGAATGATTGATGCAAAACGTTTATCTCCTGAACAACTCGATGCGCTCAAAGAAGTTGCAAATATTGGGAGTGGTCATGCTGCTACTTCTTTATCCCAGTTGATGGGAAAGAAGGTTATGGTTCGAGTGCCCAAGATTTTGACCGGACCGTTGGAAGACGTTATCTTGAAGATCGCTGACCCCAATGATGTGGTGGTTTCGGTTTTACTATACTTTCTCGGAGATTTAACCGGTCGAACATTATTGCTGTATCCTTTTGAAGACGCCCAGGAACTTACTTCCCTCTTGATGCCGGTGATTCAGGACAACCCGGCTGAGGTACAGGAATCACTTTTGAAAGAGGTTTCAAACATTCTTTCGTGTTCCTATATGAACGCCCTCGGAGAGTTGCTGGGGCTTTTAATACTCCCCTCGGTTCCGGGGATGATTGTGGATATGGTCGGCGCTGTTCTTTCAAGCGTCGTTCTAGAGTTCGGTCGTGAAAAGGACTTTATTTTCTGTGTGGAGAGTGAATTTGATTTCGGTGATATGCAGAATCCCTTATGCGCTTACTTTTTGCTTCTTCCCGATACAACGAGTTTGGAGTTAATTTTGAAAAAACTAAATATGATGAAATGATTTCACAAGAAGAATTTAAAATTTTAAAGAGCTTTGCAGAGCGAATACCGCCTGATGATCCGGGAGCTCATAATAATCTCGCTATCGTCTATTATAATAAAGGGTTGTATGACGAAGCGATTGAGCTTCTCGAAGAGGCGTTGAAGATAGATCCTAATTTCGTGCTTGCACGTAACAATCTCGATATTATTCTGAAGAAGACAGGTCGGTTGGAACAGAAGATAGAGAAACTTGCTCGTGTCATCGATAGAGAACCATATGATGAAAACAAGACCTTGGAGCTTGCTGATACTTACAGGAAGTTAAACCGTTATTCCCAGTCAATAATATTTTATAAAAAGGTTCTGGATTATAACCCCGGTTCTTTTGAGGCACATTACGGCTTGGGGATCACCCTTAAACTCCTGGGTAAGTATGATGACGCCCTCGAGGAAATCAAGAGAGCACTCGAAATAAAGATAGCACCTGATGTTTATCGAACTCTGGGTGAAATATATTTTAATAAAGGGATAATTGACCTGGCGATAAAGAATTTCCAGGAGGCTATAAATCTTGAACCTTCATCGGCTGAAAGCCATTTCCTTCTCGGTTTTGCTTATGGCGAAAAGGGTGATGTCGAAAAAAGCCTTGAGTCGGTGAAGAAGGCGATTGCATTAAATCCTGCTTTAGCCCAATTCGAGCCCAATCTTTCAATCAATATCAAGGAGCACAAGGGACAGTGGGAGTTTCTTAAAGAACAGCTCGGTGTGCCGAAGATTTCAGAAAACGAATATCAGGTCCATTATAATTTGGGAATAACTTACAGAAACAAAGGCCTTTTCGAAGAAGCCAAAAAGGAGTTCGACGAGTGTTTGAAATTTAATGTTGATAGTCCTGAGTTGCATCTTGCCGTAGGACAGGTTTGTCTGTTCCTCTTTAAATTGGATGAGGCGAGAAAGTATTTGGAAAATGCCTATGAATCTGATTTTGATTCGGCGTTGTGCAATAATGCCCTTGGTGTTCTCGCCTGTCTCGAAGACAAACTTCCTGAAGCGATTGAGTGGTTTGAAAAAGCGTTGTCGCTCGAAAAAGATTTTTCACCGGCTATGAATAACCTCGGAGTCTGTTATTTCAGTATGGGTGATATAAAACAGGCGATTGATAATTATCAAGCTGCAATTGAAAAAGGAAATACAGATGCAAGGATCAATCTGGGTATGTATTATTTACGGGAAGGCAATTACGAAAACGCCCTTAAGCTGTTCAGTGGAGATTCCGCGGATGAATATTTCGGCAGGGGACTTGTCTATGTCGAGACCGGTAAAGACGAGGAAGCACTCGAATTTTTCAAGAAGACACTTTCGTTGTCACCGGGACACGCCGGAGCCTATTATAACACCGGTTTTATCCTTACGAAGCAAGGGAAATTCAAAGAGGGGCTTGATTATATCAGAAAAGGAATGGAGATTGAACCGAATTATGAAAAAAATAAATTTCATCTCTGTCTTGAACCTCAACTTTTCGGATTAGGACCGTATTACAGTAAAGGTATTATTGAAAAAGAGAGAGAAAAGACAGAAAAAGCCGAAGTGGTCGACCTTGAGATACCTACGGCGGCGAATTCTCTTGCAAGTGCCGAAGAGTTTTTCAACAAAAATAATTTTGAGAGTGCTTTGAGTATGGTTGAGCAGGCTCTAAAACTTGACCCCGAGTTGAGTAAAGCTGTTACATTAAAAGCCAGAATTTTGTATAAGATCGGTAACACCGAGGATGCTTTGAATTTTCTCAATAGTTATGCGGAGAAGCACCCGCAAAATCGGGAAGTGAAGGGTATGCTGGCTTATCTGCTGGAGAAGACAGGGCGTCTTTTCGATGCAAAGAATATCTATTTGAAACTTTTAGAAGAAGAAAAAGATAATATTGAATGGTTGGGGGCAGCAGCGGAAATATCTTTCAATATGGGTGCGTTGGACGAAGCTTTGAAGTTCTACGATAGGATCTACAAACTCGATGCGGAAAATATCACGGCGAATCTTGGATTTTTGAAGACCTATGTTAAAAAGAAAGAATTTGACAGTGCTGTTAAGTATTTAAATTATCTTAACGAAAGACATCCGGATATTTATGATTTTAATCTCTTCGCCGGAATTTTCCATCTGGAAAAGAATGAACGGGAAGCTGCATTCAATTATTTCCAAAAGGCGATAGAACTTGATTCATCAAAGCCTTTGCCGTATTATCATCTCGGTTTGTTGCAGACTCAAAAAGGAGAGTTTGAGAACGCATGCGATAACTGGAAAAAAGCGTTACTCTTGAGTCCTGATGAAGAACTTGCCAAAAAGATAAAACACTGTTTGAAAATTACTGTAGAACTTTCTGAAATTTTAAAGGAAGGAATATGAAAATGAGGAGGATGTGTTATGTCCGATGAATTAGCCATAGATTCAGGAGCATTAATCTTCGCGACACTGGCAGATGTATATCTGTCTTCAGGTATGGTGGATGAAGCGATCTCAATACTGAAAGACGGCTTGGCGCGTAATCCTGCTTATACTCTCGCGAAGATAATACTGGGTCGCGCATACTATATGAAAGGTGAGATAGAAGAAGCGATAAAACTGCTTGAAGAGATTTATGAGGAAGCAAAGGATAGCGAAAATACGAATTTATATCTTGGTCATTGCTACAAGAAACAGGGTGATTATGAAAAGGCGATTAAATATTATGAAATTACGTTGAAGATTAACCCGAAGAATAAAGATGCTGCCCTGGAACTTAATGCCTTGAAACCGAAGGTAGAACAAGAGGTTACGGCGTCAAAGCCTGAGGTGAAAGAGGAGAAGAAAGAGGTTGAGGCTGTGGCAGTGCCTGAGCCTGAGGTGAAAGAGGAGAAGAAAGAGGTCGAGGCTGTGGCAGTACCTGAGCCTGAGGTGAAAGAGGAGAAGAAAGAGGTTGAGGCTGTGGCAGTACCTGAGCCTGAGGTGAAAGAGGAGAAGAAAGAGGTCGAGGCTGTGGCAGTGCCTGAGCCTGAGGTGAAAGAGGAGAAGAAAGAGGTTGAGGCTGTGGCAGTGCCTGAGCCTGAGGTGAAAGAGGAGAAGAAAGAGGTTGAGGCTGTGGCAGTGCCTGAGCCTGAGGTGAAAGAGGAGAAGAAAGAGGTTGAGGCCACAGCAGTGCCTGAGC
>DRIG01000106.1 GCA_011052815.1 candidate division WOR-3 bacterium
AGGTCCGTTTTGTAAACCTTATGGTCAGTTGTTCTTTGAAAATCTGGAGAAGATGCCTTCTTTCCAGGTTGTTGAGGCGTATCTTTCGTGCCTTCTGGAGGCACAGAATAAGATTCAGAAAGCTATTTCAATACTCGAGGGCATTTTGAAAAAAGGCGCCGATAAATTGAAGGAGATTAAGAAACCGATTGAGCTTCAGTATATGTTCGGCAGGGCGACTGATTCGCGCGGTGAAATAGAAAAAGAGATCGAACATCTTGCTCAAATCAGGCGGGAACTGGATGGTCTGATTGCGAAGTACTCGGAAAAGGGAATTATAAATATGCCGATCAGGCAATTTATGACGCCGTTTGATGCGGAATTCAAGGTCAAGGTGGAAAAGAAGAAAGTCGATTCCGATGAACTTTACATCACTGAGATCAGTGCAAGTGATCTTTCAGGATGTGCCGGCGCCGAACACCTGAACAAGGTTATGACCGGTTACCTGCTTAAGAAACTTCTTAAAAAAGGTAAAACCGATTAATCGAAATAGAGCTTGACATATAGATGAATTTTGTTATTCTTTGATAATGCCTGCGGCCCACAAGACATTCTGGGATATTGAAAAAGAAAAGACGTGGCGGATATATTTCGTCTTTGCCTTCCTTCTTCTCTTTTATTTCGTTCCGATCTTTGCGATATGGGTTGTTATCAAGTTTATAATACATATCAAACAAGCAGTATATCATCCGCATTCCCCTTTCAATATTTTCGGTCTTGATACTTTTTTTGTTCTTTTTTTCGCCGCCGTTGTTTCTGCCTGCCACTGGTACTATTCCAATAAGAATGTGGTGGGTAGAATACTGAAATTACTCGGTGCGAAACACCCTGATAAAAACGACCGGTATCATTATATTTTCGAGAACGTCGTGGATGAGATTGAAACCGCCGCCGGCGGTTTGAAGGTCGAACGATACATCATTCCGGTCGGAGCAATGAACGCCTTTGCCCTGAGTGACTTCCGCGGTAGAAATATCGTCGGTGTTACCGAAGGGCTTTTATCCCGTTTTGACCGGCAGGAACTCCAGGCGGTTATGGCTCATGAAATGGCGCATATCGTCAGTAAGGATTGTCTTCAGACGACCATTGTTTGTTCACTGTTCGATATATACAGTGAAGCGCTCGCGCAGTTCAACAGGTCATTGATTAAGATTGAGCCTTTTTCGGTTTTTGAAAAAAGACGTGAGAGTAATGTAATGACCGCGGGTGTGGCTTCTCTGCCTGTTATCTTTCTCCTTTTCGTCACCACCATCTTAGGTCAGTTGTTGAAGATGTTTATCTCGCGGGAAAAAGAGTACCGCGCCGACGCCGCCGCCGTAAGGTTGACACGCAACCCTTTGAGTCTTGCACGGGCGCTTTATAAGATCGGTGTTCATTGGCGCGGCGCCGGATACGGCGGTGAATATCTTGCACCGATATTCATCCTCAGACCCGAATTCAATCAGCTCGATGAAGAGGAGAACGTATTCGCAACTCTCTTTTCCACCCATCCTCCGTTGATCAAGCGTTTGCAGGTGATACTTGATATGGCGCATTCTGATCTCGCGCAGATCTGTCGGGAGCTGAGAAAAAGAGAATCTCCTCAGGTCGATGTCGGTCCTCGGGAAATATCTTTGCGATTTCTTGCTGAACTTGATGACCACTGGGAAGGACCGTTCACCATCGTGCAGCTGCAGAGCCTTGATTGGCTTAAACCGACGACGAAATTGCGGATCGAAAACAGTAATGAGATATTACCCGCCGGTGAGATACCGGCTCTGAACCGTTTTTTCCATGACCGTAATGAACCGATCTGGAAGATAAGGCGGTTGTGTCCGGACTGCCGCGAATGGTTGGTTCTGCAGGAGTATGAAGGACTCTATGTGTGGCGCTGTGCTTTTTGCAACGGTATTATGGTCGAAGAAGACAAGCTGTCCCGAATCTTCGTGCGCAGGGAAAAGGGGTTCAGCGAGAAGATCAGACATACTGCTGAGACTCTTCGTAGAAACGCTAAGAAGAAACATCCTCATTTCAATATCATCCTTAAAACACCCCATCCCAGGCCATGCCCCAAGTGCGGAAAGGATATGGTTCATAAGTTCTACAGCTATGCATACCATGTTGTGGTGGATGAATGTCCGGTATGTAAGTTAATCTGGTTCGACGTCGATGAGCTGGAAATTCTACAGTGTCTTATTGAGATGGAAGAGGGGAATTGAACGCTTTTTTAAATCAAGGGATTATTTTTTGACTTTCGCCGTCGCGAAAACCCAGTATTCACAAAAAGACGGGATGAACGTCTTTGTAAATTTGATATTTTTAAAATAACGCGGCAAGATATTTTTCAGAAGTCCCATTGTTACTTTATCAAACGCCGAACAGCACTGGACACTGATCATCCCGTTTTTATTAAGGCTCATCTTTATTTTTGAAAAGAGTTGCTCGAGAAATCTCACCCGGTGCATATTCGTCAGTGCCTCAGGATGCATGGTCAGGTCGTAAATCACGGCATCAAGGCCCGATACCTTTTCCAGGAATATATTTGCGTCCTCTATTACGACTTCGGCATTCTTCTTTTTAAATGCGTTGTTGCATATACAGGAAAGATACTTTTGCGCCGCTTTAATTACGTCCTTATCTATATCGATCAAATAAACTTTTTTCGGTTTGTACTTCAGCAGGGTATTCAATACTCCGCCGTCGCCGCCGCCCAGTATCGCTACTGTCTTTAATTTCCTCTTCGCCTTTATAACCGGTTCAACCAGACAGTTATTATAGATCTCCGCATCGAATTCTGATACCTGGATATCATTATCAAGAAATAATATCTTACCGAAATTTTCGTTCTCGATGATGTCTATCTGCTGATACTTGGACCTTTTACTGAAGAGCCTTTTTTTGATATGATACTTTATTTCAAAGCCGCTCGCCGTAAAAGAGCTGATCCAGTTCCTTTCTTTTATCTCTATAGGATTTCCCCGCTGCAGTTCAACGACCCTTACGGTCTTCGGTTTGAACCGCTCTTTTAAAAAACGCAGCAGCAAAAGGGGTTTTTGTTGATCAGGAGAACAGGTGAAGATATCAAGTGAGGCATGGCGTGCTTCAGGATATGTATGGATTGCAACGTGTGATTCTCCGACAATGGCGACGACAGTAACTCCCAGAGGATTGAACTGGTGGGCTTTTATATTCACGAGATCGATTTCAAACTTCTTAAGCCCCTGTTTCAAAATGCGTACCAGGGTTTTCTTGCTGTTTAAAATTTTCTTTGAACAATAAATGAATTCCGCAATGATATGGGTACCGGTGGGTTTCATGAGGTTATTATATGCCAAAATTCCATAAAGTCAATATCTTAAAATGTGTGAAAATGCAGGAATCAAAAGGTTGTCTATATCACTTGTAAGCCTGGAATAATTTTCCCCAGGAAGTATTCAGAAATTTTTTTACGATTGCCTTACCGAATACATTGTACCAGTAAAAGTCATGGAATACCCTTGATGCGAAGTATGACCAGGGGACAAGGGGGGAGCGCAGCAGTATCCGCTCAAATGGTTTCAACCTGCCCCAGTATAGTGCCTTCTGGCCCTTTGATGCGAGGGTATCCTTGCACTCGAACCGAAAATTTACATTTGTTATATCCTCACCGACCACTTCGATATTGCGTGGGTCGGCTGTCCCGAGATTCATCTGCTGGGCAAGATTCAGGAATTTCAGTTTTAAAGGATCAAATCCCATGAGTTTCGCCGCGACGGCGTCGACAGCGACCGGGTCACCACCCGCTAATAGGTAGTTTTTAATTACCGGTTCCATAACACGTGGGCCGGCACCGTTGCCGGCTATAGTGCCGTCGGTCAGGCAGAAGATACCTGGATGAATTTCCCGCTGAATCTGGAGCAGATCGACCAGGGCTTCGTGTATTACTGAGTGTGTCCAGTGGCGGTTATCATTGAGCAGACCACCGAAGGCGTTCTTCATCGCACCGGTTATTGTTGTGAAGACATGGGTCTTCAGGGTGGGAAGGTGGAAGGCGTTCTTTCCGATAAAGAGTTTAGGTATATCAATTCTGCCGCCGTATACTTTGTCGAGGACGAGCATCTTCGCCTTCGGCCGGTAATTTATCCACTCTACATCGGGTTCATACAGATAGACAAAATTCAAGCGATGTTTTTTCATCACGGAACTCAGGTGGTTGTTGTCTGCTCCGAGTTTTGGATTTATGACGACGGTCCGATTCTGGGCAGGGATGAATTTCCGATACCCCCTTTTTTTCAATGAACCTACGACACCGTCAAGCTGCCACGGCGTTGTGGAACACGCCGGGTACCAGAAATGCCAGCTTATATTTATCTTCAGAATCGTCGGTATATCACGGGGCAGGAATTTTTCCACTTCTGCGAGTCCCAGTATCCGATCGATATCATCGAGTACAGTCGTCGGCTTTGTCTTTACAACAGCGACTTTGGCTTTCATCTTTTTGTTCGCGGTTTGCAGATGATTTCTCTTACTTCAAAGTTGAAAAAGTCTTTTCCGTGTTCGGGCCGGCAGACGATTGCGGTGTCAGCTCCTTCATTGGCACCGCCGATAGAGATTATTTCTTTATTATACGGAATAAGCCCGGCGTCGAGTGCCATAACAGCGATTTCAATCGCTACCTTGACTCCCTGTCCGAAGATACGGAGGGTGTTTGCAGTGAGTTCATCGACTTCAAGACCCCCAAATTTCAACCTTACGGCACGGCCGACCCCGCCGAAGAAATGGGTTCCTGTATATACTGCTGCACCTTTATCCTGAAGATATTTTATCGTCCTTCTGTTCATTTCGCATTTTCCCGGTTCAGAGAAGCCGGCTTGATGAGTTACCACGATGATCTTCGCGTTCTTTGTTTTACGGAGCAGTGCCCTGGCAGTATAACCACTGCACGATGCAACGACGAAATGGTGGACCTTTAATTGCTTTGCCCGTTTTACGGCCAATTCAATGGTCTTTGCAGTATTATGTCTTCCCGGTTTTTCCCAGTAGAAGACTTCATATTTCATGATTTCCTCCTTGCCTGACGTTGTGGCTAATTATAGCCAATTGATGTAGGACGTCAAGCATCTGCTTTTCTTTTCCAGCGCCGCTCCGTTTCACCGTTTCTCCCATTCTCCGCTTCTCCGTTTCACCGTTTCACCCATTCCTCCTCGCCCCATGCTCTATGCCCTTCGCCCTCGCCTCTTCGCTACCCAGCATCCAGGAATTGAAGAATGAAGATTCGACCCCATCTCGTTTTCAGCGCCAAAGGCGGTGTTAACTCAAAGATAAAACTGGACTGGGTTAAAAGATAAAACTGGACTATTTTGTTTTGAAATTACGGTACAAAAGGTGTGCTGAGCATAGCAAAAGATAAAACTGGACTGAATTAAAAGATAAAACTGGACTATTTTTTGTATTTTAAGCGTTTAGATATTGGTTTTTCAGGTTTTGTAATAGATCACTTTCACAACGCGGTTTTTACACCAGATGCGGATTTCTTTTTTATCCGGATGTGGAATAATATGTAATTCAATCAAACTGCCTTGAGGGACGAAGACTGGTATTTTGATTTTTTTGTTTTGCCAGGTAATTCGATTATAGCCATCTACTCGGCGGTATTGGTGGAGGCAGAAAACATCTTTCAGGGACTTACAGTGAGGTGGTAACTGGAAAGTTTTGAAGTAATTACGTCCTTCTTGGATGGCGCGTTTTAGTCGTTTAACGGGTATTTCGCCGGTGGTGCTATGAATTAGCTGTTCATTATAGTGTTTAATTTCCTGTTTGAGGACCTCTCGTGCTTGGTCAATGGTGGAGATCTTTTCCCGGGCGCAAGTACGGACGATATGATCTTGCAACCAACGATAAGGTCTTTCTACCTTGCCTTTTGCCTCTGGAGATAAGGCATAGAGTACCCGCATTTGACATTTTTCAAGGACAATACGCCACTGCGTTAGGGCTTCCTCAACTTGATGTCGGCGTCGCCAAACTGTTTCGTTACGGTGTTGATAACGGAAGATTGAATGCCGATCCACATAATAAATTTGACCGATACCATATTTTAACGCAACCGATTTTATTGCTTGGATATGTGCCCAGGTTGTTTCAACATCAACCAACTCCGCATAGAGGAGATACCGACTATGATCTTCAATTGTTGTGATTAAAGACCATTTTTTATCAGCATAAGGTGACCACTTATGATGTGAAGAATCATGTTGTAAGAGCATGCCCACGGCTTCCGTCGTAACAACCCGTGATATCTTCTCTTTTCGCTTACGTTTTGCCCGGTAAAAACCCCAGTCTTTGGCACGATTACGAACCGTTTGAGTTGAGATCGGTTTACCACTGCGTGCAACAACCTGTGTGCGAATATAAGCATAATTATAATTGGTAATAGGCGTTGCGGGATTACGAATTAATTGATAATCTTTTTCCAACTCCTCACGAATTATTTGATCAATCTCAGGAGATAAACGATAATGCGGCTGACGTCGGCGATAAGCAACTGTGAAGCCTTTTGGATCTTGTCGATACCGTTTAAGTAAATCAAAAAACCTGCTCCGACTACACCCTAATTGGCTTATAACATCATTAGCACTCAATGCCTTCTTGAGATAAAGATCAAACAATACCTTAAGATGGTTATCGGTAAATCGACGATGAAGTTGTTGCTTCATTTATCCTCCTTTCATAGAGGATAATCACGAAAATCACTCAGTCCAGTTTTATCTTTTAAAAAATACCCCAAATAGTCCAGTTTTAACTTTTACCTAACA
>DRIG01000107.1 GCA_011052815.1 candidate division WOR-3 bacterium
AATAGAATGGTATCAAAAGAACGGTCTTTTGCGGTAAAATCTCCTCTTGACAGAGGACAAATTGTAATTATAATTAGATAATAATAATATTCAGATAAAATAGGTGTATTTTTTATTAAATTAAGAGGAGGCGGTTATGATAATAGTTGCATTTTTTCTGATTGGAGAGCTTTGTCATACCTCGGGGTTTATCGATATCCCGACGGTTCCTCAGTACAATATTTCAGGGATGTACGGCGGTGGTCTGACCTTTTCGTTCCCGTTTACGACCGATGATCCTGATCCTACTGATGACCAGGAACCCGACCCAATGGACTTCACCATGGTCTTCCGCTACGGCCTTGCCGGCAGAGCCGAAATCTCTCTGGCGATGTACACACCGGTCACCTATGCCCTAAGCTTCTCTTATCTGCTCTCACCTGAACAAGACAACAAACCTGCGTTCTTCTGCGGGGTGGATGATATCTCTTACAACACGCATCTATCGACGATCGGGATGCAGGGTGAGACCGGTTTTATAGAAGAGAAGAATTATCATTTAAAGTGTAATGGCCGTCCCTGGGAGTTGTTTTCGACCTATATTGCGATGCAGAAGTCGTTTGCGCCGGTCTTCAATGTAGTGGTTGGTCTGGGGCGTGGCCGGTTTGTCGGGTATGGACCGCGCAGTCATATCTTCAATACGGATCTATTTGTTCTGGGTGAGGAGTATATGACGCGCAGTCATTCCTGGTGGGCGTTCGGGATTTTCTTTGGTG
Organism: candidate division WOR-3 bacterium; assembly: GCA_011052815.1. NCBI lineage: Bacteria > Pseudomonadati > Caldifarciminota > Caldifarciminota bacterium. The sequence continues at coordinate 756 of DRIG01000107.1, forward strand.
GTTCGATCAAAGCCGGGCCAATGGAATTGATTGCCGAGATCGACGGTCGGGACGGCAATGCCGGGATCAGGTATCGTCATAAGTATTTCACCGGAACATTGGCGGTCACCAAGTGTGAGCATTTCTGGAGTCCGGAGCCTTTTTCGCCGCGTTTTACGCTCGGGGTTGAGGCGACTAATCGTGCATTGATGGAAGGTCCTCAGGTGGGTTCGATTGAGTGTGTGATTCGTGACTATACTTCAAAGCAGCCGCTTGTCGGTGCGGTCATCGACATCAAAGAAATAAACAAGCGGTATAAGACAAAGGGTTCCACTTTCAGCCTCAGTCTGCCCGTGGGCAACTACACGATTGCAATCTCTAAACCGAATTATGAAGACTACATGGCGAAAATCTCCGTGAAACCGAAAACAAAAAGTCGGCTTTTCTTCCATCTGAAGAAACGCAAAGAAACAGACCAGCAGACTGCTGCTTCAGAGCAGAAGAATGAATATATCAGTCAATATCTGAAACAGGCGGAAAAATATTATGAAAAAGATAACCTTGACGCCGCTCAGGTGGCGCTGGAAATGGTCTTTTCACTCGATCCGGCAAATAAAGAAGCCGAGCGATTCTCGGAAAAGATCAAAATCCGACGTGAAGAATTGATCAATCTCTATCGTGCCGAGGCAATATCAAAAACCCAGGCAAAAGACTATGTCGGCGCGATTGAACTCTGGAACAAAGTGCTGGAACTGGATATCCAGAACAGCGAGGCGAAAACAGAGATCGCAAATTTAAAGAAAAAGATCTCCCCTGTGAAAAAACCGGCAAAACCGAAAAAGCCGAAGAAACCGAAAGAACCGGCGGTCACAAAAGAACAGATCGAGGCGCTCTACCGTAAAGGTGTCAAATATTTCAATGCGGAAAAATATGACGATGCATTAAAGCTCTTTAAACAGGTTCTTGTTTTGAATCCCGACCATATCGGAGCGAAAGATTACAAAAAACGTACTGAAGCACGAATTAAAATTCTTCAGGGCGGCGGATAGATATCTTAATCAGGGTGATATCTATAACCATCAAACATTATACATAGGGCTTTCTTTCGGGCTTTAACTCCCTGCCTTCGAATTCAAGATATTTCTGATATAAAGGAAGGGTCAACTTGAGAAGATTTACGGCTTCTTTTGTCCGTTTGATATACGGATCCTGGATATAGTTGAGTATTATCACCACGAAGATGATATCCCTGAACTGTTCGATGTAGTCATACTCTTCGCTCTCTCCGCCGTTTATATATTTCTCTATCCTCCTCACCATATTTATGATTTTTCCGAACTGACCGAACTCCTCGTCTTTATGATATTTCAATTTTACATTCTTGATCTCTGAAGACGCCTCGATCAATGCAAGTTCAACCTTTCTACCGTAATCCTCCACAATCACTTTTGTATCGTCTTCCGGAGTTCTGTAGGTTCCGATATCACGCACATACACCCGTTCCCCGCGCTTCACCTTGCCGTAATAATCACCGAGCCGGCTGATGAATCTGACGGTGTTTTCTGAAAGTTTTTCATTAAGTTCGCTGTCCTGAAGCCATTTCAGGGCGACACCGATCTTGATCTTCTTGGCGGTCTTCTCAAAGTGGCTCTCCCCGGGTGTTTCATTTATCTTTACGAAGATCTTTCCAATGTTCTCTTTATTCAAAGGTATCGGCATATAATCAGGGAAATCAAGAATATTGTGGAGCTGTCTGAAGAGGGACTCCACCCTTTTTTTGCGCTGCTCCAGTCCCACCTGGGGATGATTCTTTTTAACGAAGAAATCAATCAGGGCACGGTTGATTGTGTGGGTCCCTTTTTCCAGTTCGCTCTTACTCACCGCGCTGCGGCACCAATCAGTAAAACGCTCGAGGTCTGTTTGACTCACAAACTCGAGGTCATAAGGAAGTTCGGTGAGCACTGTATCCGGCTGCAGAAGCCAGTGCAGCCTTACAAGAATCGCCTCTAAATTTTCCAAATGGTTTTGACTGGGCCAAGCCATGCATCTATTCTACAAATTTCAAGCCATTCGTCAAGATATTTTATCCAACCCTTCCCCCTCCGCCCTTTGCCCTTCGCCCATTCCCCGTTTCCCCCATTCTCCCTTTCTCCGTTTCCCCGTTTCTCCCGCTCTCCGTTTCCCCGTTTCTCTCTTCTGTCATTCTGAGCGAAGCGAAGAATCTCTCTTTTTTCCAGCGCAGCTCCCTTCCATGCACGAAGTGCATCCCTGCCAGCGCAGCTCCCTTCCAGCACCGCTCCCTCTGCCCTTAGCCCTATGCCCTCCGCCCCTTCACCGTTTCCCCGTTTCTCCCTTTCTCCCGCTCTCCGTTTCGCCCATTCCCCACTTGACTTCGCAGTCGGCTTGAATAGAATATGACGGAAATAAATAATAAACGTTTATGGTAAAGATATCATCATAATAAAAAAAGGAGTCGTCTATGTTCACAGAAAAATTGTCTTTTAATAATTTGTTGATTTCAATGATATTCATAGCCGTCGGAGTCATCATCGGTGTTATCCTGGAAAAAATAATTCTGGCGAAGTTAAGGAAGTTTGCGGAGCGAACAAGATGGGAAGGCGATGAAATAATAATCGGAGCGATCCGCGGGGTGGCGATTCTCTGGTGTGGAATCGGCGGGCTCTACGGCGCGCTCTTGAATCTTCCGTTTAAACCGAATCTCGCGAATATCCTGCAGAAATCACTCCTCGTGGTCTTAATTCTCTCCGCCACTGTGGTACTGGCTAAAATCGCCGGCGGTTTGATCAATCTCCACAGTAAAAAGACGACCGCCCTGCCGTCCGCGTCTCTGTTCGTTAATCTCACCAAGATAACGATCTTTGCAATCGGCGGCCTCATCATTCTGCAGTCGATCGGTGTCTCGATCACGCCCCTGATTACTGCCCTGGGAATAGGAGGTCTTGCAGTCGCCCTGGCACTTCAACCCACCCTGTCGAATCTCTTCGCCGGTATTCAGATAATCATCTCCAAACAGCTCGAAGTCGGTGACTATATTCAGCTTGAATCCGGTGAAAAGGGTTATGTCACTGACATCTCCTGGCGTAATACAAAGATAAGAGAACTGCCGAATAACATCATCGTCATTCCCAATGCCAAATTAGCCGACACGATCGTCACGAACTTTCACCAACCCCAGAAAGAGATGTCAGTAGTGATTCAGTGCGGTGTGAGTTATGACAGTGACCTTGAGAAGGTTGAAAAAGTGACGATCGAAGTCGCAAAGGAAGTTCTGCAAAACGTGCAGGGAGGACAGTCCGAATTCGAACCTTTTATCCGCTACCATACTTTCGGTGATTCAAGCATCGACTTTTCGGTAATCCTGCGGGTAAAGGAATTCGTCAACCAATATCTGGTAAAGCACGAATTTATAAAAGCTCTCCACAAAAGGTTCAAGGAAGAAAACATAAATATTCCCTTTCCGATCCGTACGGTCTATCTTGAACAAAGCGAAAAGACCGGCGGCCGTGGTATGGAAAAACCCGCAGGACCTTGACAGAAGAGGGATTTTTATTATAATAAAATATAACGTAACTTATTGACATCAAAAGCATCTGGTTGTGGAAACACACTTGCTGATAAGATAGTTTCTTTTTAATCGACCGAACCTTATAGAGTAGATGGTGTTGATGTTTGTTACGAGGAGGTGATTGAAAATGAAATGTCTGATAATTGCAAGTGGTAGAGGCAGCCGCCTCGCTACCAGATCTCCATCCAAGCCCCTGACCCCTGTTCTGGGTCTTCCCCTTATCGCCCGCGTCATCCTGAAGGCGCGAAAAGCGGGTATAAAAGAGTTCTACATCGTCACCGGCTACCGTGGAAAAGAACTTCAGGAATACCTGAAACTCTTCGCTGAAGAGAGAAGATTGAAGATCACCTGCCTGCACAATGAAAATTGGGAAAGGGAAAACGGCCTCTCAGTGCTGAAGGCGAAGGACGTTATTAAAGAAAAATTTATTCTTCTTATGAGCGACCATATTATAGACGAGAATATCATAAAAAAATTAAAGAATCAAAAAATAAGCGACGGTGAGGTCATTTTGGCCGTGGATTCAAATATCAAAAACAACAGATTCGTTAATATTGATGATGCAACAAAAGTGATTGTAAAAGACCAGAGGGTCGTTGATATCGGCAAAGAACTTGAATCATATAATGCCTATGACACCGGTGTTTTTCTCTGTACGCCGGCGATCTTCAAGGCATTAAAACAGAGTTCTGAAAGAGGTAATACCAGCCTCTCCGGTGGGATGAAGATACTGGCGCGGAAATCGTGTGTTAAAGCGTTCGACGTCAATGGAAATTACTGGATCGATGTCGATGATGAAGCACAACTGATGCGGGCGGAACATCATCTCACCCGTATCCTGATAAACAAAGAATGCGACGGTCCTGTTGCGAAATACATAAATAGACCGTTTTCCCTGCGAATCACGAAGTTCTTGATGAAGACGAAAATTCAACCCAACACCATAACCGTTTTCTGTTTTCTGATTTCCATTATCGCCGCGTTATTTCTCTCATTGAAAGGGTACCTTCCCCTGGCCATCGGAGCGGTGCTGGCTCAACTGGCTTCAATCCTCGACGGCTGTGACGGTGAAATAGCCCGGCTTAAAGACCTTGAAACCAGATTCGGCGGATGGTTCGACGCCGTGCTCGACCGATATGCAGATGCCCTGCTTCTGCTGGGACTCACCTATCACATCTTCCAGGAGATGAACAACCCCGGAGTGATTTTCTTGGGAGCGGCAGCACTCATCGGTTCGTTAATCAACAGCTATACCGCGGAGAAATACGACGGTTTCTTCAGTAAGAAAAGAAATCAATATTTCAGAATTGGAAGGGATCTGAGGATCTTTATAATCTTTCTCGGTGGATTATTCAACCAGCCCCTTGCAGCACTTGTCCTCATCGCATTTTTGATGAATATAGAGAATATACGACGGATTGTCGTACTCAGTCGGGCGTGGTCCTGATAAATATGAAAGCCCCTGCTTTGCAGGGGCTTTCATTCTTTATTTCTGTTTTTTTAAAGCGTGACTTTCATCTCAATCGGAACCTCAACTCCTTCATCTGACGTGTTGTAGTATTCATAGACACGTGAAGAACGGATCTTCGCCTTTATCGGATATTTAGCCTTGATACTGTAAGTCAGACGAACCGGCTTTTTGGAAGATACTTCATCAAGATAGATAATGAGCTGTCGTGGTGTAATGGTGTATTTCTGAATCTTCTTGCCGACCAGCTCATCCAGAGTCGGTGTCTGGACTTCAAAGCCCGGGGGTATTCCCAGATCAACCATAACCATCTGAGCGGTACCGGGTTTAGTCAGTCTTATGGAAACATCGACTCCCACGATATCATTCACAGCCAGTTCTGTTCGGTCGTATTTGACGTCGATAACAAAAGGCGGTTCTGTCGGTCGGGGCAGTTTTTCCCAGGGAATATAGTATCCGCGGGTAAGTTCATACAGGAAGCTGCCTTCACCGCGGATATCGATTTCAACGGTATTGTTCTTTTTAAGATAATCGGATAGTTCGACCTGATGCATCAAATCGGCGTTACTGTCATCGATCTTCAGTTCTTTGATCTTTTCACCGTTCATCTTGACGACGATGCGGGCGTCGATATCTTCGGCAGTACTGCCCAAAGCGGCAACGAGGGAACGCAGGGCGATGACTGTTCCCTGTGTAGTATACCACAATCCGGATGCATCTTTTTCCCTGATCAGATAGGTCAACACCTTTGTAACCAGATCGCTGTATTTTCCGGACTTGATCAGTGCGTATGCCGCCAGGCCGGTCGCCTCGATATCCGCACCCTTTCCGCGCGAAAAGGTTATCGATGGAATATCCGAGTTCCAGTAAACAGCATCATCCTTTTCTTTCGCCATACCGACGAGATGTTTGAGAACTTCCATGGTAACCGTCCCCTTCGGTTCAACGGCGACAAAGGCATTGGCGATGAGTGCCAGGATATACGGGTCTCTTGCTGTTTTCCAGTTCTTCTTCAGGAAGGCAAGACCTTTCGCCGCTGCGCCGCCCTGTTCTCCGATTTCACCCAGTGCCCAGCAGATATATGCGGTCGGAAGGATTTCGTTCTTCTGTATCCTTGTCCAGGATTCGGCGTGGAGGTACTGTTTGTCAGGTGACCAGGAACCGTCTTTGTTCTGTTGACTCTTGAGCCACTGAGCCGTACGTTTGATCACACGTTCGTCGACCTCGTAAACCTTTGCCATGTCATTAAACTCCATCAAACCGTAAGCAGTGAGGACCTTATTGGCAGGAGCGTCACCGAACCAGGAAAAACCTCCACCCTGGACTTCAAAAGACAATAACCGCTGGTAACCGATACTGATGTATTCTTCTGCAGAAAGTTCTGCTTCCGGTTTGATCTGTTCAGTCTCCCTTAAATAATCCAGAATAAGAATATTGGGATAGGTGACCGAGGAGGTCTGTTCAAAACAGCCGAAGGGCATTCTGAAAAGTCCGTCGAGCCCCTCGACGATCTGAGAATAGATACCCGGAAAGATCTTCAGGATTAAGGTGTTCGCTTCGTCGATTGCATCCGAAGGATAGGTTATTTTCTTCACGACATTCCCTTCGAGTCTGTCGGAAATTATGTCTTCGAATTTTCTGCCGTCCGGAAGCACGGCGATATTTCTTTTAATTGCATCCGACTTTATCTCACCGTATGCCTTGACGAGAAGTGAATAGTAGCCGAGCTTTTTGACTTTAATGGGGAAATAGACGACGGAAACTTCGTCTTTTTTCAATCTCTTCGTTACTTCTTTCTCTCCAAGGATATCAAACCAATCTTCTTGTTGAAGGACCAGCTTTATTTCCTGAGCGCGCGGCAGATAATTGTAAACCGCGATCGGTATAGAAATTTCGTCTCCTTTGGTCAACGCCACCGGCAGATCAATATCAACAAAGAAATCCTGAAAGACCCGTATCTGAGAAAGTGCTGAACCGAGTTCACCGTCAGCCGAGGACGCGAATGATGTCACCCGCCATGTGGTGATGGCATCCGGCATAGTCACACAGAGGCGCGCTTTTCCTTGTTTATCGGTTATCAAAGCCGGTTCAAAGATGAATGTTTCAGGAAAGAATTCGCGTACCCGTGGTTCTTTTCTCGCTCCTTTTGTCTGCGATTTCACCTTTCCACGCGGAAAGGCAGCAGGTTGTTCAGTTGCCACTCTGCCGGCTGCCATAGGTGCCATCACGCGATCCAACATCTTTTCTTCTTCGGGCAGGAAACGCTGGAACGACCACTCATTGATATCGTCTTCATTGTCAAAGACACCGTCCGGTCCGGCGGAGACGATTTCGAACCAGGAAAAGTACTCACCGCCTGTGGTAATGCGGTACTTATGCGCCCAGGGATCCAGAATATCTTCTTCAGAGAGGAACCCTTCTTCTATCAGAACATTCACGCCGTCGGCGCTCTTCGGATACTTATTATGTTTTGCGTAGTATTCATTGATCGCCCTGTAGATCCGATCGCGCGTATTCAGCAGATGATCATAGAAGACCCTTCTTATCTTATCAATCACTTCTTGAGGCGTGGTGTAATTGACCGGAAAAGGTTCTCTGGGAACGAGTGTGGAGAAGAGCACGTTTTCGGCGCGCGCTTTGATACCCGGTCTTTCAACGATCTTAACCGGCTCAAACCCGTGAATTTCATAACGGGGTTCAAGAATCTCTTTTTCCAGCCTGAAGTAAACCTTTTCCAGTCCAGGCTGCAACTCGGATACGGCGAAGACCGCTTCATCGACGACCGCGACACATAGAGCCGCGACCCGGGGGCGGCCGTCTTTGTCCGTAACCGTGAACAATATCTCACCGTCTTCACCCGGTAAATACTCTTTCTTATCCCCTTTTACAGAGATCAAAAGGTCATCGGCGGAATGTACATAACAGAACCTCGTATCACGAATGATGTTTCCTCCGGTGGTGACGATGTAGGCGTGGAGCCAGATAGAACCGCTCAGTTCAGGAGTCAGGTGCAGACGATACCTGCCCTCGCCGTTCTTCACCGCAATGGACTTTGTCAGGAATGTTTGATTGTCCTTGATGATATCAAGAAACACTCTTCCGTTCTGTTTCGTCGTTAAAAACTGAAGTTCCACATAATCCCCGACTTCATAAATACCGCGTGCCATCCTCATAATAATCTGGTCGTTTTCAACATCAAGTGCGAAATCTTTTTCCAGTTCCGCGGTCTCCCCTTTTTCATCCTGTGCCTTCACCAGGATACGGGTGTCCGCCCCGACAGGGGTGTACTTGAATTCCGCGATTCCGAACTCATCGGTGACGGCTGTACTCGTTCTGTCATCGACGGTCATTTCAATACGGGCACTGCAGGGTGAGCCGTCTGGATAGTTCGCCAGTACATAAATTCTGTTCTCAAGATTGGGTCTCAAAGAACCGCCTTCCGGAACGATTGAAAGGGAGATCAAATTCTTCACGACCTTTTTCTTGGCTGAAATCTTTTCACTGTGATTCGCCTTATCTATCACCTCAACATCGACGCGGACAAAGGCATCGCCTTTTTCCAGAGGCTCTCCGACAAAATAATCGGGCAGAGTATAGACAAAATGGTATCTGCCGTTCTCGTCTGTCTTACCTTCTATCACCGCTTCTTTCTGAAACCCGATGTCATAGCGGTAGGTGGTGATCCTGACCTTTCCGTTTACAACCGGTTTACCGAAGAAATACTGGACATCGATGTCACCCTCCATTCTTTCCGCCGGAAGGTAAAATTCTTTATCGGTTTTAAAAACGATCTTGAACTTGGGAAGGACATATTTCTCCACCTTGACCGTCTTCTCGGTCTTTTCTCCGTTGAGAACCGCCCTTATGGTGTAATCTCCGAAATTGACCTCGTCGGCAAGCGTAAATTTCACATACGCCGTTCCGAATTCATCGGTCGTAATGCTTTTTTTGAAAACCTTGTTGCCTTTACTGTCTTCCACCTCAAAAGTCAGATCGCCACCCTCTACCGCCTTAAGGTCTGGTTTTTGCAGTGACAGGGTTCTGATATGGATTGTTTGACCCGGTTGATATATGGGTTTGTCGGTGACCAGATAGGTCAGATCACCGTTGAGCAATTTTATGCTTGTATCATACTGGTCCTTCCCGAGTTTTGATGTGATTTCAAAATGTAAATCGGCTTTGTCGAGTGAATCAGGAAGTGTGAAATCCGTGGTGCAGACACCATTGCGGTCAGTTGTTCCTTTAAAAAGATAATCTCCGTTCTCGGCATCGCTTAAGGTGATCTTCACCTCGGCGCCGGGAATCGCCTCACCTGTACTTTGATTACGCACGATTATCCTGTAAGTAACATCTGTTCCCTTGATAAACTCATTCTGTCCCACAATCTTCACGGTCATTCTGTCCTTGAGTTGATAGAATGAATAAATACGCTTTTGCTCTTTGAAAGTCACTTTAACCCGTAAAAGGTCATAATCTTCGACCTCCTCTTTCAGGGTAATCCGCACCGGTAATTTGTAGTGTTCTTTACTGATGTAGGCATAACGATAACCGGTTCCGAGTACATTATCTTCAAGGTCGAGTATCTCGACTTCACATTTACCGATCCTGCCCTTCATGCCGATAATGGGAATATTGAGATGCAATTCGTCACCGGTTTTCTCTGATGAGTTCACTCCGAACAAAAACCCCAGTGACATTATTATAACGATACAACCAAGGATTTTCGATTTCATAATTGCCTCCTTCAATCTGTTATACAAAATCGCAATAAAAAAATTCCCCTGTGGATGATCTTCTCCGCAATTTCAGGGGATCGAAATCAAAACATAACCATATTATAAGAATATAGTGGTTTGTGTCAACAGGAAATTTTGAAAAATTATTTCTTCGTCGCGATATGTTTCAAAAGGCGTGATTTATAACGCGCCGCTTTATTCTTCTTGATGATGCCATCCTGGATTGATTTGTCGATCAAAGACTGTACCTCGGGATAGACCTTCAGCGCCTGTTTCTTCGACGTCATCTTTTTGAGCCGTTTGATTGCGCTCTTCAAAACTTTTTTCTTCACCACATTAATCTTGCGGCGACGTTCAGATTTTCTGATATTCTTCAAAACAGTTCGTGATTTTTTCATAGGCAATTATATTTAAATTATCTCTTCTGTCAATACCGTCAAAGAACTAATCGATCAGATCCTTGTACATCTGCAACTTACGCAGTCTGGTCGGATGTCGGAGCTTTTTCAGCGCCTTTGCTTCAATCTGTCTGACGCGTTCTCGTGTGATATTGAACATTCTGCCGACCTCTTCAAGGGTCTTCGGCAGCCCGTCGTTCAATCCGAACCTCAGTCTGATAATCTTCTCTTCCCGCCTCGGCAGGTCTTTCAGAATATCGTTGAACCGGTCTTTCAACACGGAGATGGCGGCACGTCGGGACGGAGAATCAGCAAGCGGGTCTTTGATGAAGTCACCCACAAAACTCGACTCTTCATCGTCGATCGGTTTATCAAGAGAAATCGGAATCAGAGAAATATTATGAGCCATCCTTACTTTGTCGGTCGGAATATCAAGTCTGCCTGCGATCTCTTCGACTGTGGGCTCACGTCCCAGATCCTGTATCATATCCCGTTTGGCGCGCGCCACTTTGTTCATTGTATCGAGGATATGGGCGGGTACTCGGACAGTCCTCGCCTGATCACCGATCGCCCTTGTTATCGCCTGCCTGATCCACCAGGTTGCATAAGTGGAAAACTTATATCCTTTTCGATAATCAAATTTTTCAACCGCCTTGATGAGTCCGTTATTCCCTTCACCGACGAGGTCGGCGAACTCCAGCCCTCGATTGACGTACTTCTTTGCGATGGAAATAACAAGCCTCATATTGCCTTCAATCATCCTCTGGCGTGCACGATTGATCAAATTTTCCCATGTCCTGACGATCATCAATGTCTCGTTGATTCCGTCTGTATCGGTGTTCAACTCCTTCAACAGACTCTTTCTCTCTTTTGTATATGCCTTTATTTCATCTTTGTTCCGCAACTTGGGCAGTGTTTTCTCAACCTTTTTCAATCTTTCAATCTTCTCTTTAAAGGTATATATCGCGACGTTAACGACGCTGTGTTGTAAAGAAAGAATCGAAAGTTTCCTGAGGATTCTTTCTTCTTTCTCGAATATCCGCCATTCGATTGCCTTCGACTTGTCCTTTTTATATTTTTTGTAAAGCGCCAGCAGAGAATCATAATCCTTTTCTATGGATTTAACACGACGGACAAAACGCTGACGCTCAGCCCAGAACGTCCTCTTATCCATCATCGCTTCGATCTCGACACGCGAAATCTGATCGAGACTCTTATGGCACAACTCAACCTGTCTGCAGATTTCAAGTAATTTACGGACCGCACAGGGATAAGGCAGAAATTGGCGTTCAATCATCCGATACCCCGTCTCAATCTTCACGGCGAGCTCGTACTCTTCCTCTTTTGTAAGCAGGTCGTATTTAGCCAGTTCTCTGAAATAAGCACGGATCGGCTCCTCGGGTTTCAGTGATTTTTTGGAACGCAGGCGTTTGGCAGGCTCCTTCTTTTCATCCTGGACAATGGAAATACCCTGACGCGACAGCACCGCCAGGATCTCGTCGATCTCTTCGGGTGTCGCCTTTTCGGGTATCAACTTATTGATGTCATTAAGCGAAATCTTCCCCGCCGATTTTGCTTTTTCAAATATTTTCCGCGAATATTTCAATTTTACACTCCTTTTTTAAGAAAAACTCCGACGTTTTCCGCCTGAATACAGGCACTTAAAATTTTTCATTCGGCGCGACTCCGTCTAACTTAATATGAAGCATTTTCCGCTTGAGCGCATTGAGTTTCTTCTGGTACCTGGACCATTCCACTTCGTCTCCTTCTGCCTGAGCCTTACTGATCCGCGCCTTGATCTTCTTCTCCTCAATGCTGCATTTATAGCGGAAGACCGCTTCTCTGAATGCCTCTTTTGAAACCGGGAGTTCCTTGATAATCAAGGAAAGCAACTTCTCCCGTAAGACCTCATCAACTAAATTCGTCTCCGAGAGATCAGAGACGTCGAACTTTTGATCTCTAAGCATCGCCTTATAAAGTCTTTTCAAACCGGGGGTGTTGAAATCATCCGGTTTCAATACTTCCTTCACAAAATAAAAATCATCACGGCTGTTGAGTATCATCGCCATCAATCGTTCTTCGGTATTGGTATTCAGTTTCTGCACTCTTTTCTCAGTTGTCTGCTTTTTTCTGTTCATCTCTTTGAGAATAGTATCACTCGGAATGTCGAACACACGTGATGCATATTTCAAATATCTATCGAATCTGATCGGATCACGAATCCTGCTGATTATCTGAATCAAATCTTTCACCACACCAACCTCTTCTTCAACGGTTTTGGGCTTAATCACCTTCCTGTAAAAATGGAAGAAGTCCTGAGCAGAACCGAGCATCTCTTTTAATCCGTCGGCGCCTTCTTTATTTATATAAGTATCCGGATCCGTATCCTGCGGCAGTTCGGTGACGAAAACATCGACCTGCGCATTGATAAGCAGACCGATCGCTCTGAGTGCGGCTTTTATGCCGGACAGGTCTCCGTCAAAGAGAATATTAACCTTCCTGGCGAACCGTGAGATTAAAAAACACTGGCTCTCGGTCAGAGATGTTCCTAAAGGTGCGCAGAGATTCTTTATTCCTTTCTGAAAAAGACTCAGAATATCAAAATAGCCCTCAACGATAACCGCCTCACCTTTCATTCTCATCGCTTCTTTCGCCTGATACAGACCGTAAAGAATCTCACCTTTTTTGAAGATCGGGGTTTCAGGAGAGTTCAAGTATTTGGGTTTTAGATATTCATCAATCCCGCGTCCGCCAAAACCGATAATCCGTCCGGAAAGGTTGAATATCGGAAAAATAATTCTGTCTCTGAATACCTCCCGATTAGCTCCTCTGCCCGATTCTGAGCGGGAAACAAGCCCCGCCTTTATCAACCCCTCTACTGAAATTCCTTTCTGGCGCATAAAGGTGACGAGTCCACCGGAAACAGGTGCATAACCGAGTCTGAATTCCTTCAAGGAATCAATATTAATATTACGACTTTCCAGATAATGTCTTCCTCTTTTACCTATTTCCTTACTCAAACATAAAGTGTAGAACTGAGACGCATAATCATTGACCTCGTACAGCTCCTTGTATTTCAAACCTTTTGTCGTATCGATCTCGATGCCGAGATTTTTCGCCAATTTTTTAACCGCTGATGGAAAATCCAATTTTTCATACTCCATTAAAAAGTTGATGGCGCTCCCACCTTTCTTACAGCCGAAGCAATAAAAAATTCCCTTTTCCGGAACCACATAGAAAGAGGGCTCTTTCTCGGAATGGAACGGACACAAACCCCGGTAATTCTTACCGACCTTTTTCAACTGGACATACTGAGAGATCAAACCCACGATATCGGTCTGCCTTTTTATCTCTTCGATCTTCTCTTTCTCAATCATAGATTAAAATCCATCACGGTTCATCCGTCACCGGGTAATGATTCCAGTTCTTTCGGTTCCACCCAATAATAGATATTTTCAAGGCTCACCTTGAACTTACCAGCGTGTTCTTCCACGACCTGACCGGTTTTTTTCAAACTCCTGATACGTACGATCTCCCCTATGGAAGGAAAGTACGGAACCCGGGATTCATCGTCTTCATGAAGCGCTTCATCAAAGAACTTTCTCATTTCGTGCACTTTTTCAGGTTTCGGGCCTTCTTTTTTGAGCTCTTTTATGAGCCGTTCAATACTCCTCTTTGATTGAATGAGCTCCCTTTTGTATTTAGCCTTCAACTCGTCGAGTTCGCGTTTCTTCTTCAAATTGAGCTCTTCCAGTTTCGACTCATATTCTTTGATCAATCGGTTCAACTTCGCCCTTTCCTGTTGAACCTCTTTCAACTCCTTTGACAGATCACTAAACAGGTTGTTCATCGAAACCTTTTCTTTATCAAGCCGTTTCAGTGCATTCTCGAGCACACCATGGTTGATCCCCAGTTCTCCTGCCAGCCTTATGGCATTGCTCGGCTGCGGTATACCCAGAATCAACCGATAGGTCGGTCTGTCAGTGAACTCCATGCCGGCGTTGACCATATCGGTCCTGGTACTCACGAAAATCTTGAGATTCTCATTATGGGTCGTTGCAAGTACTGTGGCGCCGCGCTGTGAGAGCCGTTCAAGAATCGCGATTGCAAGCGCCGACCCTTCTTCGACTGAAGTCTGACTCATCAATTCATCCAGCAGCACAAGGGAATTGGACGGAGCCGATAATGCCTCTTTTATCTGCTTGATATGTGCCGCAAAGGTGGAAAGATGAGATTCAATACTCTGCTCATCACCGATGTCCGCGTACATCCGGTCAAAAAAGGGAATCGTGCTTCCTTCTTCCACGGGGATGAACATACCGCACTTCGCCATCAAGGCGATCAATCCCACGGTCTTTAAAACTACAGTCTTACCGCCGGCATTCGGGCCGGAAATCAAAAGAATCTTCTTATCAGAACCGATCTTCAGATTAAGGGGAACCACCTCTGTTTCGACCGTCTTCAAAATTGGATGAAAACCGTTCACAATATTGATCTGCTCATCAAATACCGGCATGGCGGCATCCAGATCCCGGGCATATTTTGCCTTGGCAAATAAAAGGTCGAGGTCAATAACCGCCTCAATATCAGCTTCAATATCCTCAATCCGAAGCCGGATCTGGTCGGTCAAAGACTTCAACACCCTCTCTATTTCTTCCTGTTCCTGAGCCGACAGTTCAAACAACCGTGCAGAATACTCGGTTATCTCCATCGGTTCGATAAACACGGTTTCACCGGAATTGGAATAAGAATGAATAATCCCCTTGAAATCGTTCTTGAAGTTCCGTTTTACCGGCAGCACAAATCTCTGATTTCGTTTTATGATTGTCGTATCCGTAAATAGAGAAGAACGCCTCGCAAGAATCCGATTGAGCGTTTCTTCAATCGTCTGTTTGATGCGTCTCTTTTCTTTTCGTATCTTCAGCAACCTTTCAGAGGCGTCGTCGCGCACCTGGTCGTATCCATCGAATATTCTGTTGATTTCATCAGTAAGTTCAGAATATTCTCCAAGTTTAATAAAGTATTCCCTCAATGAACTTTTATTGAATTTCTTTTTTAAAACCCCGATTGAATTAAACCAATATTTTAACTTAATTATATCTTCTACCGGTAAATAAGCCGAAACAGCCAATTTTTCCCGTAGAACACCAGGGTCAGCAGGTATACTGAAGTCTGCAGACTCACCAAATTTAATTATCTTCTCCACTCTTTTAAGTTCATATTCAGCGTCCTGTTTCCTTGTGAATGGCCGATATGTCAATACCCTCTGTTTTGTAGCCTCAATCTGACAGAACCCTGAGAGGATATTAAGTACCTTGGTGAGTTCTAAAACATTTTCGGCATGGGTCCGGATATCTGTTATATCTCCTCCCTCTGCCGCTTCAGTTCTTTTTTACGAGCCATTATAAGACGCCTTTTTCTCTTTTCACTCGGTTTTTCATAAACTTCGTGTTTTTTGACGTCTCTTAAAATCCCTGCACGCTCGACTGACTTGCGAAAACGTCTGATAGCGTTATCAAAAGATTCGCCCTCGTAGACCGTGATCTTCGTCATCTATTTTTGCACCTCCTTTCGACAATTACATTATAGCGAAAAATCGGGCTTTGTCAAGGGGTAATTTTAAAAAAGTCTTAAAATTATGGCATTTTTCTCAATTTTCAGTGGATTTTAAGGGACTGTTCCATGATCTTTACGCCTGCCGAGGTTCCGATGCGGTCTGCACCTGCTTTGAGCAGCGCTTTTACAGTCTCAAGATCACGAATACCACCCGAGGCTTTGATATGCAGCTTATCACCGACTGTCTGTTTTAAAAGCCGCACATCTTCTATTGTGGCTCCTTGTTTTGAAAAACCGGTTGAAGTCTTTACAAATTTCGCCCCACTTTCCATAATAATCCGGGCAGCGGCTTTTTTCTCAGCATCATCCAGTAAACAGGTCTCAATAATGACCTTTACTATCCTGCCCTGGGCAGCATTAACCACTGCCTTGATCTCTTTTCCGACATACTTATAATCCCTGCTCTTAAACCTGCCGATATTCATTACCACATCAATCTCATCACAGCCCTTATCTATAAGATCCAGGGCAGCATAGACCTTTACCTTTGTGCTCGATGCACCCAAGGGAAATCCCACAACACTGCATACCTTTATCTCTTCAGGAAGGGCGCTGTGCAGCAGTTCCACCCAGCAGGGATTCACCACCGCCGCATAGAATCGGTATTTTTTGACTGAATCGATAAACACCAGTATATCATCCTTAGCGGCGTCTGGTTTTAAAATCGTCTGATCTATGTATTTATTGATCTTTTTCATACAGGAATCATAATGGAATTTCAGGGGTTTGTCAATAATAGAGGTAAATACACGATTTAAGCATAAACAGGCTTTGTCATTCTGAGTCCGCCGCAGGCGGACGAAGAATCTTAATGACTTAATGACTCAATAACTCAATGACCAATGACTAAATGTCCCTTCCAGCGCAGCTCCCTTCCAGCACCGCTCCCTTTCTCCGTTTCCCCGTTTCTCCCTTTCTCCGTTTCCAACGCTCACAACGATCCAAACGCTCTAAACGCTCCCTTGTCATTCTGAGCGAAGCGAAGAATCTCAATGGAATTCATCCTGTCGACATACGTATGGAATTCTCTCAACAACTGAAAATTAACTTAAA
Organism: candidate division WOR-3 bacterium; assembly: GCA_011052815.1. Taxonomy (NCBI): domain Bacteria; kingdom Pseudomonadati; phylum Caldifarciminota; species Caldifarciminota bacterium. The sequence goes on from DRIG01000107.1 coordinate 17,592, forward strand.
TAATCCTTTAACAACAGAATTCTTATCTCCTCTATTTGAGTAAGATTTTTATCATTAGTCAAAAAAGCATCTACATTCACACTCAATGCCGCAGAGATCTGCAAAGCGTCAAGTGTTCGAAGACTAAAATATTTACCTTTTAACCTACCAGCTCGCTCCGCGATAATTGGATCAATTTCAACAAGACACAGTCCGTTTGTTAAAAAATTAATGAATTCCACCACCAAATATTCCCTACCAAGTTGAACCGGCTTCACTAAAACTTCGGTCAAGGTCAACACCGATGAAAAAACTGTTAATCGTCCCTGTGATAAAATCTCCATAATTTGCTTAACTAAAGGACCAAATTCAGGATGAGCTTCAATATAATAAATAATCGGAGCCGTATCAATAAAAATAGATTTGATTTTATTGATTTCCTCAACTAAAAGCATTCTATTTGAAACGGTCTTCCCTTAATCGAATTACATAATCTTGAACATCTTTATTATGCCATAATCCTTTACCTAAACCATAAACTCGATTTACATCAAATTTATTATGTTTTACTGTCTGTTTTTCCAGTAAACGATGGATAAATTCATCAACTAACTTCAACAACTCTTCGGGTGTTAATTTTTCAGCTTCCCGCTTGATTCTTTCTAAAATTGTGGCCATATTTCCTCCATTATCTATAAATAAATGTAATCAAAATTCACATAAAGTCAAGACTACCAATGTATGTGTAGCTACAATATATACCATTATTTACGATAGTTCGGAAGGTAATTTGATTTCTGATTCTTTTATCTCATTATAAGTAAAATCGCCATATTCCATATAAAGCCACAAATTTATTTTTCCCTTTCTTCTTCAACGCGAATTCTTTCAATTGTGATTCAATGACTTTCAATTCCATTTCCAGAGTTAATATCTTCTTTGATAATGAAGCTTCAATCATATCTTTTCTCCTTAATTTTATTATAAACGAGAAACAACTGAAGTCAAGAGATAAATGCAAACGGGGACATACCTCGGTTGCACTATGACTCAATGACCAATAAAGTTTCCGCTATTTATCGTCTTTTTTTATTTCTTCCTCTCCCGGATCACCCTCAATCGGTATATACCACCTCTCTTTGTTCTCTTTCCACCACCTCACACACTCCTCAGGTGTGGCGTCCTCTTTGACCTCTCCGTCAGTAAGTTCGGACACCGCAGGAATTAATGCAGTATCACCTTCAGATATCTTTTCAATCAGATAGGGCAATACAATAATACCCATATCAATTATCCATTGATATTTTTCTTTTGCTTTTTCGGTTTCCCCTTCTTTCCTTAAACTCTGCCACTCGGTATATAACTTTTTAAATCGCTGGGGGGTCTGCTTTCGGCCCTCACGCCACCAGTAAATATATAACTTAGCTTCATCTCTTGAATCACGGCAACCAAAAGATTTATATTCTTCTTTTTCAAAAAACTTTTTGGTAATCATCTGTAGAGAAAGAGTTATAAAAAAATCGCCCGCTTCCATTTTCTCAATTATATGAGGAATTACAGCTGGTCCTAAGTCCGCAATTCTCCGATATTTCCACCATTCCTCAGGTCCAATTGTTGAACGTAGAATCCGAATTGAAAGCGGCTCTTTTATAGGTCTATTGTATTCTTCCTCAAATTTCGCTCTAACCTCTGCTGAATCGACACCTGCAGTAGAAGAATACGGCCATAAAATTAACAAAAACCCAAAAACCACAAATAATAAATTATCAATTGAAGAATATTCTTGCATTGCTCACTCCTTTCATCTATAGAACCTAGTTGGAATCCCATAAACGGGTCCGTTCAATTGATTCCATATGTGCTCAATCTTCTCACCTTGTCCACATTTACTTTCATACATTATCCACTTTCCTGCACCGCAATCGCATTTATAGCGCCTTGCTCCATGAAAACCGATTGATTTACCAATAAGTTTACTATCGGGCGGTTCACTTAGGTAATTCCAACCCCTCGCTGGTGGTGGTTCATTTAAATAATTCCAATCTCCTACATACGAATAGTACATTGCCTTGGCAATTTTTGCTTTTTCTTCATCTGAACCTGAGGTGACTAACTTCCATCCCTTTTTCTTAAAATAAAAACTATCCATATCAACGTCTTCAAATATACCATTGTGGTTACCGTAATTCATATCAATGTAGTTTGGGTTATACCAAACATTGCTTTCACCTACAGACCATGCTATGCAATTGTATTCTGGCCTTGAATATTTCTTGTTTCCGACAACCCGCAGGTCTTGAGTAACACTCCATTCACAACCTTTCAAATTAGGAAATATGTTAGGATTTTGATAGTTATCCTTTTGGACATAAGTAGGATTCAATTCCCAATGCCACTCTTGTGTTATTGGGTTATAAATCCGAAAGTATACTGCTTCAGGTTCGGTCCTCGGTTGTCTACCACAATCCGCAGCAATAAATGTATATTTCACTAAATCACCTGTCCAACGAGTACCTGAGGCATCGTAATACCAGATAAAAAGATGGCCTTCTGCATTGTACCCCAGACCTTCAACCCAAAGATTCTCCTTCAAATTCTCAAACTCCTGCCGTTCTGATGGAATCGCAAGATTCCAGGACTTTACATCATTGTCATACAATACTTTCTTATCAGCACCTTTATTCGAACTGCTCCAGACACGAATACTCGCATTGTCTCGTTTTAACTCCACCCTACCAGTATGTAATAACGGCTTCATCTCAATCTTTACCAACTCCAAATCATCCTCCCCACTCACCGGACCATCCTCAAGATAATCACCACCAGGATGACGACCCTCCGAACCCGCTATTGAATTATCGCTGTTATTATCATTATCCAAATTAAAATGCACATAAACGCCAGGATTAACCTCCTCGCTATCAGGAACTTCATTGTTTTCATAATCATAGGCAATTAAGTTGAATTCTGTAGGATACAAGGGTGTCTTCTCAGAACATCCCCATAATAGACGAACCCCAGTTTCTCGATAGTAAACTGTCAATTTGCAATTATAAGGACCCTCGTCAAAAGCAACCACCTCCCCTCCATTATCCTTCCCATCCCACCACAACAGCTGATACTTTTGCTCCTGGGTGGTCAATTCTCGCGGCCCATAGACTAAAACTGAATCCTTATCACGAATCTCCACCTCCATCTTTATCGGACTGGGAGCAACCTCAGGATCGGCATATTCTGGAGGCAGTATCTGATAAACCACACGGGCACTGTCTGGTTTAAGCGGATTAAAGTACTTCTTCACCAGATGCTCTCGAATATAGAAATCAAACACACACAAACTCACTGAATCATACACTGGTGCTCTGCCGCCCCAGCCCTCTGCCTTGAACGTATGCATACCTGGTGCATAATCCCTGGAATCTACAGCATACTCCTCAATCCATTGCTCCTGACCACCTCCATAGGTCATTGTGTATCGCACTCCGCGCAATTTGTCCTCCATTGTCCTGGGACCGATAAAATCCGGTAAATACTCCCCTTCTTTTATCATAAACCTGTCTGCATAAATGATACCCAATGAATCCTCAGTTGTCAAGTAGAACCAGACTTTGTCTACGCTGTCTTTCCGATCGGGGTTCTCCCCCTCACTTCACAAATCAAAACTTTTCTGATCTCGCCGGGTTCAATCGTCTCCTCGACAACGACATCCCGATTACCCCTTGTCTTACCCCGTGTCCCTCCATATTCGCTCTTTGCTTCAAAGAGAACCTCATAGGTATGACCGACCATTGCTTTTATTTTATCGAGCATAATTTTGTTCTGGAACTCTATCAACTTCTTCAACCTGCTTTTTATTATATCTTCCGGCAACGGCGTCAATCTACACGCCCGGGTTCCGGGTCTCGGCGAGTAACGATACATATATGCATCATCGAATTTCAGTTCGTCCAGAAGCGCCAGTGTTTCCATAAATTCTTCTTCTGTCTCAGTAGGAAAACCGACTATTACATCCGTGGTGATCGTCGCTTCAGGAATACAATGTCTGATCTTTGTAACGAGCTCGACAAATTCTTCTTTTGTATACCCTCGATTCATCAGTTCCAAAATCCGGTTACATCCTGATTGCAGGGGTAGATGAAACCACTCGCAGATGTTTTCATACTTTTTTACAGTATCAATCATTTCATCATTGAAATCCTTTGGATGCGAAGTCAGAAACCGCAACCTGGTCAACCCGGGAATCTGCGCCGCTTTTTGAAGCAGAACCGCAAAAGTGGCACCGTCAAAATAATACGCATTGACGTTCTGTCCGAGAAGGGTTATATCCTTCACCCCTTTTGCAATCAGATGTTTTATCTCTGAAATTATATCATCAGGAGGTCTTGACCTCACCCTGCCCCTGACATAGGGAACGATACAGTATGAGCAGTAGTTGTTACAGCCGCGCATAATCGAAACAAAGTCACAAACAGCCGGGCTGCGGGGATAAATCCCGCAATAGGTCTCGTCAGAATCAGAGGTCTCTATAATTCTGGTACAGCTCTCAATGACATCTTCTATGTAATCCGGCAGATTCCGATAAGAATCCGGTCCGATCACCAGATCGACAAAAGGCAGTTGGGCGGTGATCCTGCCGGCTAAACGCTTCGCCATACAGCCGACCACACCAAGCACCCTTTTCTTCTCGTTACGCCATCGCTTCAGTGTGGAGATATACCCCAATGCCCTGTTCTCGGCGTGTTCCCGAACCGAGCAGGTATTGACGAGCAGTATGTCAGCCAGTGGAATTTCCTCGGTCCGCGTATATCCTCTGTCCTCCAGTATCTTCGTGATGATCGAACTGTCGTTCTTGTTCATCTGACATCCAAAGGTTCTGATATAAAACTTCTTCGCCATCTTCAACCGCCGATATCAGAATCAGATACGACTTCACCGTAAGTTCCGTCTGAAGTGACCTCTGTAATCTTCACATTCAATAATCGGTTTCCGCCGCATTTTTCCGCAATCTTCACCCGGATGTAATTATCAGTAATGCCCGAAACAGAACCGTTCTTCTCTTCAGTGATAATACTGAAGATGCGGTTCAACAAACGCTTTCTGAAAATGTGATTCTTCTGACGAATCAAATTCTTCAATACCCAGAGCCGCTCTTTTTTTACCTTATGCACCACCGGGTCGCCGAGACCGTATGCTTCAGTACCCGGCCGTGGAGAATACGGAAAAACATGAAGATGGGTGAACGGATTCTCCTCGATGAACCGGCGGGTGTTGTCGAACCTTCCATCGTCTTCACCGGGGAAACCTACGATAATATCAGCACCGACAGCAACATCGTCGAAGTTCGTCGTTATCAAATCAATCACCGTCCCGAGATATTTCACATCATAACCGCGCTTCATCCTCGAGAGAATCTCATCATCGGCACTCTGCAGTGGAATATGAAAGTGGCGGCAAAAAGGTAAGCTTTTTAAAACCGAAATCAATTCTTTATCAATGAATTTCGGTTCCAGGGAAGATAATCTTATCCGCGGCAAATGCTCCAGCCCGCTCAAAAACCTTAAAAGTCCGATAAGGGAATCACCGACCTCTTTTCCATAAAGACCGATGTTCGCACCGACCAGGACAATCTCTTTATATCCTCTGTCCACTGCCCACTGGATCTCTCTTTTGATATCTTCGTATCTTTTGCTCTTTATTCTGTTTCTTATTTTTGCTACAATGCAATAAGTACACTCTTCATTACATCCGTCTTCAATCTTGAGAAAGAAGCGTCCCCGATCAGGTTCAGGATAAATCCCCTGAATTAGTTCTTCACGTTGAATATGGTCGATGACCCGAAACGCTCCGGAAAACTTTTCCGGGTGGATCCTGCAGGCACAGCCGGTCGCGATAATCTTCGCGCCGGGATATTTTTTCAGCGCATATCTGAATTTTTTCAGTGATTTAATCTCGGCTTCTTTAGTGACACAGCAGGTATTGACGATTACGAGGTCGGGTACTCCGCCGAACTTTTCAAGCAGGCAAAAGCCCTCATATTGATTCAGTTTGCAACCTAAATTGAATATTTTCTGCAATACTCAACTACAAATAGAAAACTATTTTTCTTTTTCGCCGAGTTTTTTATTCAAGCCGAGAATATCACCGATGGTGAATTTATCGGTAGGTTTCGGCTTAACGGCTTCTTTCTTCTTAACCGGCGGTTTGTGCAACTCTTTTTCACTGAGGATGATTCTCCGTAATCTCGGATTTATCTTCTTTATCAAAACCTCTATCTCTTCACCGAGTTTATATAAATCCTTTGGTTTTTTGCCGCGCCGCGCCAGGTAATTCGCCGGGATGAACTCCTCGATACCGTTTTCAAGCATAAGCCTTATTCCCTTGGGCAGAATATCACTCACTTTGCCGGTGATCGTCGAACCCTCTGAATGCGCTTCAGTAAATTTGGTGAACGGGTCTTCTTTCGTATGTTTGATGCTCAACGAAATCCGGCGGTTCTTGCGATCGATCGTCCTGATCACCGCTTCAATCTTCTGTCCTTTTTTGAGATAGTCAGAAGCCTTCTTGACCTTCTTGTCCCAGAAGAAGTCATTCACATGGATAAGACCTTCTACACCGTCCATAAGCTGCACAAAGGCGCCGAAATCCTTCAGGTTGGTGACTTTGACGACGACCTTCTGCCCCACCTTGAACTTTTCGTCGACCGTTGACCAGGGATCAGGTTTTGTCTGTTTTATGCCGAGCGAAATTCTCCTCTCTTCGCGCGCAATCGACAAGACCACCGCTTCCACTGTATCGCCGACCTTAAGAATCTTCGTCGGATCTTTGATATCCTTGGTCCAGGACATCTCTGAAACATGGACAAGACCTTCCACACCTTTTTCAATCTCGATAAAGGCGCCGTAGTCCACCACACTGGTGACCTTACCCTTGATCTTTGTCCCAACCGGATATTTCTTTTCAATCTTAAGCCAGGGATGTGGTGAAAGCTGTTTGAGTCCGACCGCAATCCTGCCTGTCTCACGGTCCATAACCAGGACCTTAACCTTTATCTTATCATTGATCTTGACCACTTCAGCCGGATGGGTGATCTTGGACCAGGAAATATCCGTTATATGAAGCAGGGCATCGATTCCACCGATGTCGATGAACGCGCCGAAATCAGTGATATTACGCACTACACCATTTATCACATCCCCCACTTTCACCTTATTGAATATCTTCTTCCGTGCCTTTGCCTGTTCTTCTTCAACCGCGAGTTTCCGGGAAACCACGATATTCTTGCGCATCATATTTATCTTTACAATCTTGACTTCGATCTTCTGACCGACCGCGGCGTCGATATCAGCCTGAGATTTGAATTCAATCTGGGAACTGGGTAAGAACGCCTCAACACCGATGATGTCAACGGCGAATCCACCTTTGATACGTTTTCTGATTTTTGCAGTCGCAAGTTCACCGTTTTCATAGAGATGTTTTATCTGGTCCCAAGCCAATTGAAAATCCGCTTTCTTTTTGGAAATCACCGGAAAACCGTCGCGGTCCTCATAGGCCTCCAGAAAAACATAGACCTCTTTGCCGACAAAGGCGTCTTCAGGCGAGGCGAATTCTTCAATCGGTAAAAAACCTTCCGCCTTCAGCCCGAGATTCAAAAGAACGCCGTTTTCCGTCTGTTTGATTATCGTACCTTTTACAATCTCCCCCTCTCTCGGTGTAACAAAAGATGCTTCAAGAAGTTTATTCATTTCTTCTTCTGAATAACTTTTCATTGCTATAAATCCTCCTTTGAATAGTTTTACTATTCAGGTTATGATTATACAAAAATAAAAAGGGTTGTCAATAGAAGGATACAACCGAATTACATCAACATCTTCTTATACATCTTAAGAGTAAAGGGTGCGAACAGAAATGTTTTATGCCTCCTCTTTTTAGAAGAGGAGGCATAATTCTCTTATTCCTCGACTTCTTCTTCCTCGCAGCAGTGTTTCTTGATTATCTTCTTCTTCATTATTTTCTTCAGAAGCGGTTTTTTGAGTTCTTCTCTCTGCTCCGGAGTGAGGACCGACCGGATTTTAAGCATCTCGTCGAGTTTTGTCTGTTTTATTTTAAGTTCGATCTTGTTTATCTCTTCGGTCAATTTCATTATTTTACTTCTATTCGGCGTATCAGCCCTCATCTCTTTTTCCAGGTCGAGTCGTTTCAATTCAATCTCAGCCTTTAAAGGAATTATCTTTTTCTGAGCCTCAAGTCGCGCCGCTTCTATCTCATCACGCTGGGAAGCCGTCAGATCGAGCATCTCGAGTCTCATCTCAGGCATCATCCTATGCCCGTGGGGCGGTTGGCCGGGTGGGAAATTTCTACATCCCTCCTGTGCAAAACCGAGTGAAACTACGATGAAAAGAACGGCTGTTATAGAAAATATTTGTTTCATTTTAACCTCCTTCTATGAAATTAGACGGTTGCGCCGACGGAAAGGTTTAAAGAATGAAATATTTATATTATCCGCGGAGAATTATCATTCTTTCTCTTCAATCCAGACCTTTTCCATTACAACCTTAGTGACGGGTCGATCCATATAACCGGTCTTGACGTCACCGATCTTTTCCACAACATCCATCCCTTCCACCACTTTTCCTATGATGGTATAGCCGCCGTCCAGACGCGGCTGCGGAGCAAGACAGATATAAAACTGGCAACCATTGGTATTGGGTCCGCGGTTAGCCATCGCCACGGTTCCCTTCAGATGTTTGAGTGTCGGTGAAATTTCATCCTCAATCTCATAACCCGGATCACCGGTGCCGTCTCCTTTGGGACAGCCTCCCTGAATCACAAAACCTTTTATCACCCGGTGAAATGTCAGACCATCATAAAAACCTTTCTTCGTCAATTTCACGATGTTGGCGACATTTTTTGGGGCGTGTTCCGGATATAATTTAATGACGATATCCCCGAAGTCTTTTACTTTGATATTCATATATAATCCTTTCCCTAATTCCTTAACTTCACCGCCTGCTTCAACCTTTTCGGTCTTAGGTCCGGCACAGGCGAGCAAAATCAGAAAAAATGCAGCCAGATATTTCATCTTACCTCCTTTTTATGGCCATAGATTGATGAACCGCGCTGCCGTTGTAATAAACTTTCATAATAAGCCATAACCCTTGCAGCGATGTTACGCCAGGAAAGTTTAACGGCGAAATTCCGTGCATTGGTGCTCAATCTATTTCTCAAGCGGCTGTCTTCCAGAATCCGTATAACCTTATCCGCAATATCATAGGGATTGTTCTGATCGAATAACAATCCATTCATTCCGTCCTCAATTACTTCATTATATCCGGCGATATTCGATGCTGCAACAGGTCTCGCCGTAGCCATCGCTTCAGTGAGGACGATGCCGAAAACTTCGCCGCCGGTGGCGGGTGAAACATAAATATCACATGTCGCATAATAACGTGGAATCATCTCGCCGGTCACCCTCCCTTCAAAATACACGGATTCCCGCAACCTGCGGGGAACCATCTCTTTATACTGCTCCATCAAAGGACCGGCGCCGACAACAATGAGAAGTGCATCTTCAATTCTCTTCTTTATCAAAGGATACGCCTTCAAGAGCTTATCAAGCCCTTTTCTCGGATCGAGTCTGCCCAGGAATAATATCTTCGGTCTGTCTGCAGGAAATTTTTCGAGGGGTTTCACCTCAGGATGGAATCGCTCGGTATCGACGCCGTTTGGAATTATACGGTAGGGAATCGGAAAATGCGGAAACGTGGTCAATGAAGCGGTTTTCGACGGATAGATTACACCGTGTAGTTTCTTATGATACATACGCTTGAAGAAGACCTTCGCGAACTTATATAGATTCACACCGGTGAAAGCGGTGTGGAACGTCGCAACATTCACTGCCCTGGAATAGTGGAGCGCCCAGTAAGGCAGATTCCAGCCGATGGGACCGTTTGTATGTATGATGTCGAATCTTTCATTCCGCACGAAGTTTCTCACCAGAATGGGTAATCTATGATGAAAGGTGAAGGTGATCGTCGCTTTGTTCCCGTTGAAGAAAAAACACTTTCCGATTCGTCTTGTCTTAAGATCATCATGATACGGTTCAGAATAATGTGGTGCCAGAATCACGACTTCATTGTCGAGGTCTTCCAGGTATTTACCGAGAAAATGCATATATTCTGACACGCCTCCGGGATGCGGATAGTATGAATCAGATGATAGAAGTATTTTCATAGAACGTTTGCTATAATAATAACAAGAAATCCGCCGATGTCAAATGTTTTATTGCACCAATAAAAAATAGCCCTGTTTGATTTACAGACCATCCTTTTCCCTGTCATTTCTTCGTTCTACTCAGGACGGAGGGCGAAGGGCTAAGGGCATAGGGCGAAGGGCGGAGGGCATAGGGAGCGGTGCTGGAAGAAAGCTGCGCTGGAAGGGATGCACTTCGTGCATGGAAGGGAGCTGCGCTGGAAAAAAGAGAGATTCTTCGTCCGCCTGCGGCGGACTCAGAATGACAAGGAGGAGCGTTTAGAGCGTTGTGAGCGTTGGAAACGGAGAGCGGGAGAAAGGGGGAAACGGAGAATGGGAGAAGGGAGAAATGGAAATATGAGAAAAGTGAAGAGGAGTCAGATAACCTTCATATTGACATCCTCGGCACGCGCAATATAATGAAAAGTGCAGCAAAAATTTCGAATCTCCGGCATTGTAACACTGCTGTTATTAATCGGTCTGCTGTTGAGAACAGGTGCTCTCCTTGGAACAAAAGCGTATGAACATCCCGGGGCATGGGAATACGGTGACATCGCACAGAATATCGCCGCAGGCAATGGTTTCAGTCGCGTGGCTCGGTTCAGTGACTCCTTAGAACCCACTTCCAGTCATGCTCCTTTATATCCGTATCTCCTCGCCTTTTCATATAAAACGACCGGCGGCGCCGTACCGCTTTTAATATTACAGATAATTCTTTCCACAATAACCATCCTGCTGATACATCAAACCGCCCTGCTTCTGTTCAACAGAACCGCCGCATCCATAAGCGCCCTGTTCATCTGCCTCTACCCTCCTTTGATTTACTACTCCATTAAACTCACGCCGACGACGCTCTTTCTCTTTTTACTCGCTTCCACAATCCTGTTGATTTTAAAACTGAACAACGCCCGCCGCCGAACCGCAATCGCCGCCGGGTTTACACTCGGCCTGTCAATATTGTGCAATCCCGTCGCTTTCAGCCTCATTCCCGCCATCATATTACACTGGATCATCACGGGAAGGAAAATCCTGAAACAATATATCATTCTGTTCGTCATCACCCTGCTCACCCTCATTCCCTGGACAATCAGAAATTATGCGGTCCACCACTCGCTCATCCCAATCACTACACAGGCGGGAGTGAATTTCTGGATCGGCAACAATCCCCATGCGACCGGCACAGATTACTATAAAGTATCTTCGCCTGAACAGGGTGATTTTGTTCTCATGGTTGAAACCCTGCCGCGGAGCATGAAACAGAACCTGATCTCATATACGGAAATCGAACGTGCGAATTTTTTTCTGTCTGAGGGAATGAAGTTCATTAAAAAAGAACCCGCAAAATTCATCATCCTCCTCTGCAAAAAGGCCCTTTATTTCTGGTGGTTCGCCCCGCTGCAGATAAACGGGTCTCCCGACGCAAATAAATACCGTAATTTCCATATCGTACTCTACCTGCCCGTCCTGATATTGGGACTCTGCGGCGTTTTCTTTTCACTATATCATCCCGTGAATAAAAAAGCGGTCTTTATAACCTGTTTCATCATTCTCCTCTCGCTCATCTATATAATCACTCATGTGGGGCTGATAAGATACCGAATGCCCGTGGAAATCTATTTGATGATGTTCGGTTCTTTCACGCTGTCCCGCTTCCTGCATCGGAGATTCTTCAAATGATTGACAATACCGATATTCTGGATATTATCTGGATAAGGAGGTTGAATGACAAAAATCCTGAGCGGTAAAGAACTTTCCCGGAAGATGCGTGAAGAATTCAAATCCGAAATAGAAGAATTGAAGAGCAGATATAACCTTGTTCCCGGCCTGGCGGTCATTCTCATCGGCGACGATCCCGCATCAATGTCGTATGTGAAAGGAAAAGAAAAGGCATGTGCCGAAGTGGGAATTTTGTCCCGTGAATATAAATTCGATCCCGACTATAAAGAAGAAGAACTCCTGAATCTCATTGGTGAATTGAATAATGACAGAACCATACACGGAATTCTTGTCCAGCTGCCCCTGCCAGAACATATCAATGAAGAAAAAGTAATCTACAGCATCAGTCCGGAAAAAGATGTGGACGGTTTCCATCCCATAAACATCGGCAAGATGATGATCGGCGCTCCGTCATTTCTTCCCTGCACCCCCCATGGAATTCAGCTGCTGCTGGTGCGTAATGGAATCGAAATTCAGGGTAAACATGTCGTCATCGTCGGAAGAAGTAATATCGTCGGCAAACCGCTGGCAATGATTCTCATCCAGAAAAATCCGCAGGCGAATGCAACCGTTACGATATGTCACAGCCGGACCGAGAATCTGTCGACAATCACAAAAACCGCCGACATCCTGGTGGCGGCGGTGGGAAGACCGCATACCATTACCGCGGATATGGTGAAATCCGGAGCAGTGGTCATCGACGTCGGAGTCAACCGGGTGGAAGACAGCACCAAAAAGAGGGGGTATCGTCTGGTCGGTGATGTGGACTTTGAAGAGGTCAGTAAAAAAGTGAGTGCAATCTCTCCGGTACCGGGTGGCGTCGGTCCGATGACCATCACAATGCTTCTGTATAATACAATCCAGTCGGCGAAAGCGCACGCCGATATTAAATAACATCCTCTGTTATGGTCGACTTTAAAACAATCGAATACATAAAAGAAAGTAATGAAATCATAATACTCGATCAGACAAAACTGCCCGAACAGGAAATTTACATCCATCTCAAAACACCCGAGGAAGTGTACGGTGCAATCAAAAATATGCAGCTGCGCGGTGCGCCGCTGATCGGAGTGGCGGCGGCTTACGGTATGGTCCTGGCGGCATACAATAGGAACGCTGACGAGGTGATGAAAGCGGCAGAGCTGTTGAAGTCTGCACGCCCCACCGCGGTCAATCTCAAATGGGCGGTGGAGCGGATGGAAGCGAAAGCCGCTGAAGACAAGGATATATACGGGATTCTTTTGGAAGAAGCAAAGGCGATTGAAAAAGAAGACCGCGAATCCTGTCAAGCGATCGGCGAAGCCGGTGCACCACTGATAAAAAACAGTTCAAAGATAATGGTCCACTGTAATGCCGGCGCCCTGGCGACCACGGGTATCGGAACCGCCCTCGGAATTCTCTATACGGCAAAGGCTCAAGGAAAAGAATTCTCTGTCTATTCCTGTGAAACAAGACCTCTGCTTCAGGGAGCACGCCTTACTTCCTGGGAACTCACCCGAAACGGTATTGTCACAAATCTCATCTGTGATAATATGGCGGCGACATATATGGCGGAAATGGATCTCGTCCTTGTCGGCGCCGACCGCATAGCAAAGAACGGTGATACCGCCAATAAGATAGGAACCTATGGAATCGCAATCATAGCCGGACACTTTGGTGTTCCATTTTACGTAGCCGCTCCGACATCAACCTTTGATCTTGAAATCGAATCCGGTGAAATGATTCCGATTGAAAAACGTTGTGAAGAAGAAATCCGTTTTTTCAACGAAAAACAGATCGCCGCATCAAAAGCCAGGGTCTGCAATCCCGCATTCGATGTCACACCGCACTCTTTACTCACAGGGATAATCACTGAAAAAGGAATCATAGAACCTCCCTATGAAAAAAATATTGAAAGATTACTCAGGACTGCTCAAAAATGACGCTCATATTCTTTTTAATCGCCGTAGACTCATTACCTCCTCTTCCGATCCTGTCTGATGTTCTCTTTCCCGAACCAGAGCTCTGGCTGAAAAAAATCGACAACATCCTTACAATCAGCGGCGCCGCCGGTGACTTCTACGACGGATACTACAACCTCAGATTCGGCAATCTGAATTCCTCCGGTTATTATAAAAAAGGCAGTGACTGGTTCCCTTCAAAACAAGCCGGGATGAAAAGCTCTTATTCGATTCCTCTGACGCATCTCTGGGTTGAACCCTGCTTCTCAGGCTTTTTCCTCGATAAGGTCGATTACTATGAAGCAGTCTGTCCGGGATTGAGTTTCGCTTCGACCAATCCCTGGTCGATCATCTCAGGCAGAACCGAATTCGACCTCTGGGAAATAAATGGTATGCACCATATTGAAGGAAAGACAAAACTCAATATATTCTTCGACCGCCTCTGGTTTCTTCCATATTTTGAAATAAACAATTTCTATATAAACAGAGGATTGAAAACCGACGCCGCGGCAAAGGTACATATCCGTAATCTTCACCTGGCGATCGGCTCTTCAATATCCGACGCCTTTCCTGCGCCCCGTTTATACCTTCAATATTCAATCCCCGGTTTGAAGTTCTCGGCAGGGGTCAATTCAGGCGACGTCTATAAAACACTTAAAGAGCGCTTTACCCCGAATACACCGCTGAAATATAGAATGGCGGTACCAGAAGAGAATCTGAGAGTCGGTTTTGAATTGAATATTTCATTTGAGTTTCTTAACCAATCTCTTGATATCACAGGCACTTATAACGATTGGTTCAACCGCCTTATCATCGGAAAAAATTTTGAAATCGACTATCTTGAAGAAGTTAAGGAAATAAATATAGGAATCAAATTAAACGACAATCTCACTTTCAGCCGATTGAAGATCGTGAATGGATTACGCCTTGATTATAACCGGGCTGATTTAGAAATTCCTTTTATGCCTGAATATCTCTTCTGCGACAGTCTGAGTATAGAATACGGTATTCTGAATCTCTGTACCGAGATAAAATACTTATCCCGAAGAAACGGACTTACCCAATCCCTTTCTCCGACTATGCTCGTCACGCCGACAATAGCCCTGCAGTTCCGACACTTTACACTCTTCACCACGATATCCAATGCAACCGATTATACCGACCTCTTATTTGATGAATACCGTCTTAAAGGACGACAGTATGCCGGAGGGTTGAAATTCCACTGTAAATTCTGATCTTTCTTACGGATTGAGAACCCTCATCATCTGTTTATGAATAAACCCGTTGGTCGCCAGCACCTCATCACCGTAAATATCAAATGGTCTCCCCTTAAAATCCGTGATCTTTCCTCCGGCTTCTTTGAGAATCAATGAACCCGCTGCCTGGTCCCAGGGAGAGAGTTTCAATTCCCAGTAGCCGTCGAATCTTCCACACGCCGTATAGCATAAATCGAGCGCCGCAGAACCAAGCCTCCTCACCGCCTGAGCCTGGCGGGCAAACTTACTGAAATTGGAAAGATTATTCTTCCGCGTCCTGCGGATGTCATACGGAAACCCCGTCACCAATAAGGCATGCTCGAGTTTCCTGATGCGGGAAACCCTGATTCGTTTTTTGTTGAGAAAAGCACCCCTGTTCTTGACCGCTGAGAAAAGTTCTTTTCGCGTAGGGTCATAAACAACACCCAGCACCACCTCACCGTCTACTTCAAGGGCGATCGAAATACTCCAGATCGGCAGATTATGAGCGAAATTTGTGGTGCCGTCCAGGGGGTCGACAATCCATTTGACGACCGCTTCAATCCTACGCGTCATATCCTCTTCACTGAGAATTCCGTAATCAGGATATTCTTTTCTGAGTGCCCGGATTATCATATCCTGGGATTTCCTGTCGAACTGGGTTACTAAATCGACCTCCCCCTTATAACGAATCCGTTTCTGCCTGCCGATCTGTTCAAAAAGATATCCGCCGACGCGGCACACCAGTTCAACAACAAACTCAAGGGTTTTGTTCAAAGACAGGGAATTCATTCAGCTGAATCTTCCTTCTTGAATATCTTGTCAGGTTCGATCAACGGTTTTATCTTATTGAGTTCCTCAGCACAAAGATTTCCGTATTTGGAATCCTTGTCGATCTTGATACATTTTTCAAAATATTCAACCGCTTTTTTGAACTCATACTGTTTTGTTTCTGAAAGCCCGAGATAATAATAGGCTTCCTGAAGATTGGGCCCCAGCTGCAGCGCTTTTTCAAAGAACTTAACCGCATCCGCCAGCATCGAGCGTTCGTAATATACAAGTCCCAAATAATAATTCGCATAGAGAGCCGCCATCCGATCTTTGGTCTGCTTTGCAGCCTTTACCAGATGTTCTATCGCTTCTCCCCAGATTCCTTTTTTGTAACAGATATAACCGATATTGTTCAATGCAAAAGGATTATCCGGGTCGGTCAACAAAACCTGCTGTAAATAGAGCATAGCATCGTCGTAAAGTCCCTTATTCATCAGCGCCAATCCCATAAAACCCAGACCTTTGATATTTTGGGGATCAATATCGAGAACCCGACGCAGGACCTTCACCGCTTCACTGTAATCCTCCATCACAATCAAATTCCACGCCCGATCAATAAGGGTTGCAAGATCCAGTTCTGCAGAGGTCTGCGATTTGACAAAAGAATAGAACTTACTCACCTCGAGTTTCGATGACTTGCTGCGTTTGAAATCCTGGGCGATCGCCCTCAATTCATTCTGTGCATCATTCAAAGATTTCAAGGAATGGGCTATGTCGATGTAAAGTTCCTTGATCTCCTCTTTAATCTCCTTCTCTTTATCAGGGGTGAATTCCTTAACCTTTTTCTTCAAAGCCTGCAATCGATTTTTTAAATCTTCCATTTCATCTTCTCCGCTCATCTTCTGGAAATAAATTCGAAAATCTTATCGGGAATCAATTTCAGCGGCAGAACATAATCCACCATATTCGTGTTTATCGCGGACTGCGGCATTCCGCCGATCACTGCATCGTCTGGATCCTGGGCGATCACAATTCCATTCTGTTTTTTGATTCTTATAACTCCTTCGGCGCCGTCGTGTCCCATACCGGTCAGAACAAGCCCGATCGCCTTGTTTTTGAAGGCGGACGCCATTGAATCGAACAGAACATCAGCCGACGGTTTGACGCCGTGACGCGGCGGGTCATTATTCAAGACGACCCTCTTGCCTTCTCCGTCCACTGTGGTGTGGTAGCCGCCGGGAGCGATAAGCACCTCGCCGTTCAATATCAAATCACCGTCCCTCGCTTCTTTCACGACCATACTGGACCTTTCATTCAAATGAAGAGCCAGACTCGCGGTAAAATACTTGGGCATATGTTGCACCACGATGATCCGTAAACCGCATTTCGCAGGCAGTGAAGGAATTATGTAATTCAACGCCCTGACCCCGCCCGTGGATGCGGCGATCCCGATGTAAAGGTCCTTGAATTTTTCAGTCGTACGGAAAGTCTTTTTCTTCAATCTCTGTGTCAATCTCGCAACGGCGGCTGCTTTTAATTTGGCGATCAACTCTTCTTTGTAATTATACAGGTCAATCGAAATAGGACCGGATGGTTTGGTGAAGAAATCAACCGCTCCCATCTCCAGCGAACGTATCGTCAATTCGGCGCCTGATTTGGTGTGGGCGGAAAGCATCAGAACCGGTGTGGGGTTTGTCTGCATGATTCTTTCAAGAAGGACCAGACCGTTTTCCCCCGGTAATTCATAATCCAGGGTCACAAGGTCGGGCTTCAATTTGTTGAACTTCGCCCATCCTTCGACCACATCACGCGCTGAACCGCATACCTCAAATTCACCGGATGAATCGATTATATCACCTATCACCCGCTGCATCAAAATAGAGTCTTCAACAATCAGAACTTTCTTCTTCATAAAACTTTTTCTCCATGTTTAAACGAACGTACCCTCACCTCGCCGGTACTGAGATTCAAAAAAACCGTTCTCCCCCAATTGCCGAAAACATCTTCACCGACAATCGGTATATTCAATTTATTCAACTCTTCCCTCGTCTGCAGGACATTTCTTTTACCGATCTCATGTTTGGCAAATCCCTCAAACATTGTGGCGCCGCCGATGATCTTCGCGATTATCTTATCAGGTTGCGCCCCCATCTCAATCATATCTTTCATCATCTTCGCAATCGCAGCCCTGGGGTATTTCAAGCTGTTCTCGTTCCCTGAAGGCAGAAGGCAGTGCGCCAGACCGCCGATCTTCTTCTCGGTGTCATAAAGTATAATAACGACACAGGAACCTACCCCATAAGCAGCAAGCACGGCTTCTCCCTGTTCGACCTTCAATTCTCCTATCCCTACCTTCTCTTCGTTCATTTCATAAAACGCAGTTCACAGCCGCCTTCCCATTCATATCCACGCTACGACTGAACAGGTTTTTTTCGGTAGACATGTTCGGGACGGCTGATGACCTCGAACAGCTTGACTTCAGGGATTCCGATCAGCAATTCCGCCTTACCGATGACCAGATAACCGCCCGGTTTCAAGTGGTCGTAGAAATTTTTCAATATGGTCGACTGCGCACTGCGGTCCAGATATATCAATACATTCCGGCAGACGATCAAATCACACGGGTCAAAAGACGGTGGCTCAAAAAGGTCGATGTTCAAAAAAGTAACTCTTCTTTTTATCTTATCGGAAATAGCAAAACCGTCCTCAGTCTCTGTAAAATACTTTTTTAAAATTTCCTCAGGGGTATACTGGAAGACGAGCTTCGTGTAGACTCCCGCGCGCGCTTTTTGCAAAACATTATTGTCGATGTCAGTGCCGTAGATATCCACTCGATGGAGCAGTGAATTCTCCGCCGCGGTGATCGCCAGGGAATAAGGTTCTTCACCGTGGGCGCAACCTGCACTCCAGAACACCATCGGCCCGGTCCTCTTTTTGAATTCCGGAAATATCGAATTGCTCAAATACTCAAATGTCTCGGGATTTCGAAAAAAATACGAAAGATTGATTGTTATCGTGTCCAGCAGCCGCTCCATCTCTTCAGGCTCTTTTTTCAGATATTGATGGTATTCCTCAAAGCCGTGGATGTTCAACGCCCTCATCCTCACCTTTATCCGTCTCTTCAGCGGTTTCTCTTTGTAATGCTGGCATCGGAATGAAGTCTGTTTTCCGATGTAGTCGATGAGTTCCTTGAAACTATTTTCCACCAGATTTTTGGAGCACCTCGATATTCCGCGCAATAACCTCTTCGGAAGGATTCAGTTTCTGAGCTTCTTTCCAGAAATCAAGGGCTTTCGCCGAATCTCCCTGACGCAAATAAATATTGCCGAGTTTGAAGAGAATCTGCCAGTCCCTCTTGTCATCAGGAATCTTCTCATATAATTCCTTCGCCGCACCCAGTATCTGAGCTTCATAATAAAAATCAGCGAGATTCCTGCATATCAAATCATCCTGAGGAGTCACCTCAAGCGCCTGTCTGTACAGTTTTTCAGCCTCTTCTGGTTTATCCATACTTTCGTAAAGGACCGCCAGATTATTTTTAAAAGCGGTGAATCTGGGGAATCGATCGATGGCATCATTCAACACCTGCAATGCCTCTTCAATCTTATTTTCCTCAAGATAGATCTTCGACAGATAAAAATACGGTGTAATCACTTCAGGAGATCCTTCAATCACTTCCTTTAATATCCCGGCTGATTTATTCAAATCTCCGTTTTTATACAGAACAATTCCCAGATTAACCTTTGCCTTTACGTTGTCGGGCTCGAGTTCCCTCGCCTGATTCAAATATTTTTTCGCGTCATCGTACAGGCTCAGGCGTGAACTTACATAGGCGAGATTAATCAATATCGAGGCACGCTGTTCGTTTTCAGAAGCCTCCAATAATTTCTCACGCGCCTCCTCATAGTTGCCGCGTGCAAGTTCTATAAGCCCGAGGTAGAAAAACGCCTCGGCGTTTTGTCCGTCGATCTCCAGTATTTTATTGTACTCACGTTCTGCTTCTTCGTACATCTCGGTCTTGTAAAAAGCGATGCCGAGATTCTTATGCTCTGATATGTCTCCGGTTACCCGTTTCTTTTCCAGCGGCTTCTCCGGTTTCTCGATCAATCCCGCCGACAATAAACCGTATATTGTTCTGCAGGTCTCGAAAAAATCAAAATCCGAAAGTTTCAGAATGTCATCTATGGTCCTATTGCCGTCAATGAGTTCGACCACCTTCTTCTCTTCGGCCGTCAAAGGTATTTCTTCGGTATTTTCTTTTCGGACAAGGATCGTTTCAAAAGGAGGAATCTTATTCTCTATCTTACGCCATTCGTCGATTCGACGGGCACCTTCAAGAAGAAGTTCCTGTGCGGAAAGTTGAACAGTATATTCCTCGGCAGAGGGAAGCAAATCGGCTTCAAAATTAAAATACCCGCTCTCCCAGGTCAACATCGTAAAGATCGTCTGTTCGATCTGTTCCTTGAGTTCCTTCTCCAGGAGATCTCTGTTTATGGCACCCATATCAATGAGAATTTCACCGAGCCGTTTCTTCTTGTCCGATTTTTGAATCTCCAGCGCCCTGGAAAGGGTTTCATTATCAATCGTTTTCTTCATCAACAGAATATCGCCCAATCGTTGTTTCTTATTCAGAATCGTCGCGTAAATAATCTTCCCCTCTGAGATGAATATGTTGCCGAAATTTCTGCCGTCCGTGACCGAAAGGCACCCGGATTTACCGGAATATGTCAAAAGTTGTATCACATCAGGCAAGGAAGCTTCTGACAACGAACCCTTGATCGCCATTTTTCAATCACCTCTGTTATTCTTGAACGACATCAATAATTATCCTCAATCAGTTCTTCAGGAATCTCCTGAATGATGAATCTCTCACCCTTGACCGCTTTCAGAGAAACCGGAAGTTCGATCTCTGACCTGGCTTCGACTTCCGCTCCTTTCTGTTCGGGAGCTGCAGATTCAACGACTTCTTCTTTTTCTGGAACGGCCTCTTCTCCCGGCAAGCCGAGTGCGATAACTTCCGCCTCTTCTTTTTTCTCCTCTTTGACCGGCGCGGATTCTTCGCCGGGCAGACCGAGAGCCACGACCTCTGGAGCAGGCTCCGGCGGTGTTTTCTCAAGTTTCTCCAGGAATTCATCTATTGCGTAAAAAGAAGAGAACTCCGGCAGCCCCTGTCCTATCACCTGTTCTGCTCTTTCCGAATCCAGTTTTGTTTTGATATACTCCTCAACAACAGTTTTATCCGGCGGCTTCAACTCGACCTCGATTCCCATCTCAAAAACCGCTTTTTCATCTTCTGAAAGTGTCACCTCAGAAGAGAATCTTTCCGCACAACAGATAACCGCCCTATTTGATTTCTGGGCTTCACGGATAAGTTCGAAAACCTCTCCTCTCCTGTCGAACTCCTGTGAAAAAACCCGATGAAAATCATCGAAGAGAAAAGCATCATACTGCTCTTGCTCACCAGAAGAAAATCCGCTCTCAGAACCGCCGAAATCAACGAACATCACTTTCTTTCCCTGCTGTTTCAGGTCGGCATCAACAGCCTTCAGCAACCGTGTCTTGCCGGTTCCCGGAGCACCGAAGATGATAAAAGGATTAAACTTTTCACCGAAATTTTTCAAAACCTGTTCCTGATAAATCTCGACCGCCTGCCGATTGTGCTCACCGATAAGCAGTTTATCGAACGGCTTCTCAGCCGCCGGAGCAGGAACCGCACTTTTGATTTTGTTGATCAACTCTTCGATCTCATCAAGACGATCCGGTGAAAAAAGCATCGATTCTATTTTCATCGCCTCATCTGAAAACCCTCTGGTGTCCAGAGCCCCGAATTCTTTCTGAAGTTCAATCAGTTTCTCAACCTTCTTGATGAAATTATCGTACTCCTTCTTTAGAACTTCGACATCTCCGTCCAGAAGCGGCTTCAGAGAAGAAGTATCAAACCCCTTCATCTCCCACACGTATATCTTTTCCCGATATTCCTCTTTCAGATCGAGTTTTTCCGACACCCCCTCCAGGATTTCGCTCGCATTTTTCTTCAGCTCTTCCAATAACGATGACACCGGACTGTATATCCCTTTGGGATAGAACTCTTTCAAGATCATTCGTATACTGTTGACGTCGAGTGAAAGATTCCCCAGTGAAGAGTAAGCGACCAGCCGATTAACCATCCCCTCGATGGTTCTAATGGACCCAGTGGAAATCTGAGCAAGCTCAAGCACCACATCATCGGGAAGGATGAGGCCGCTCTCCCCTGACTTTTTCTTTATCACTTCAACCAGAGCCATCTCCTTTGCCGGAGATATATCACAGACGAGTCCTCCTTCAAGCCGCGAGAGTAATTTCACATCGAAATTTTTCAACTCCCTCGGTGCGGCGTTTCCCGAAAAACAGAGTTGCCTGTTGTTGGTAAGACACGAATCAATAAGGCTCAGTATCAAATCATGATACTCTTTTGCCACAATATGGAGATCGTCGACGATTATCGGGGTGTTAAAATCTTTTGTCTCATCCAGATATTTTTCAAATTCTTTTGCTGAAAAAAAGAGAACCTCAAATTTTTTACTCAACTCGGTATACAACGCCCATAAAAGGTGGGTCTTACCGAGCCCGGTCCCGCCGTAAATGTATAAAGGATTAAACAATTCTCCGGGAAATTCTATGACTTTCTGAGCCGCCAGAAATGCGACCTTATTCCCTTCGTAGACGTAAAAATTTTCAAAATTCATATCCCGTTTCATGCTCCGTTCCCCAAAATTTCCTCTGCTCCCTGTGAAAACGCCTCACTTGCGACCTTGACCACACCCGGCAGTGTGCGGTCATCAAAGAGTGAAACCAATAAGTAGTCGTCATTAACACCTATATAATAGATGCTGAACTTTTCACCTTCCTGCAGAAACTGATTGAATCGCTTCTCACCGACGATGCGGGCGAGTTCCATCGTGGAATTGAAAACACCGCAGGCGAGTGCTGAAATCGCAAGCACATCGAATGAATATACAAACCCCTTCTGCACAAGAAGCTGTCCGGATATGGTCAAAAATATCGCCCATACCGTATTTGCCCGGGCGCAAAAATCACCGAGCAGATTTTCAAGTTTTTTTACTTTCTTTTCTGAAACAGTTATCGCCTTTGTTTCATTCATCACCCGAAATTATAACAAAGATTCGGCTCAAAGTCAATAGTCCGTATCACCTTTTTCAACCCTTTCCACTGTGTAAAAACGCCCCGGAGATTAAGGTGATTGACAACCGTATTATTTTGAATATAATTTGGCGTTCAGTATCGGGCCTGTAGCTCAGTTGGTCAGAGCAGCTGACTCATAATCAGCGGGTCGGGGGTTCAAATCCCTCCGGGCCCATTTTTTTTATTGCCTACTTGACTCACGCCTTTTTAGAGCTATAATTGTCGGTTCATGAAATGGTCTGTCCACCCCGCAAAGGATAATCAAACAAAAACGATTGTGAGTTTGGTCTTCATCTTCGGGTTTCTCATCTTCATTGCGGTATTCTACGGTGTCTTCTGGGCGGTCTTTGGTTTTATCGTCCTCTTTCTGTCGCTCCATTCCTATTACTTCCCCACCCGTTATGAAGCCAACGATGAACGCATCATCATCAAAAACATCTTCGCAACACAAAAAAGAAGATTAACGGAATTCAAAAAAGTTTACCGAGGAAAGAACGGCCTCCTTCTGAGCCCCTTCAAACACAAAACCTTTCTCAATAAATTCCGCGGTGTCTTTTTACTACTTCCGCAGGACGAGAACGCATCTCAGGTGATCTTTGATTTCTTCCTTCAACGGATCGAGCAGGAAGAAGAAAAGGAACAAAAGGAATAAGGCCGGGTATGCAGGATGAAAATACGGTTCTCGCCCGTAAATACGCCTCTGATCTTTCCATTCCCGAAGAGCTGGCGCAGATCCTGGCTCAACGCTTTCCTGTATACCGGGATGCAAAATCTTTTCTGAATCCGGACATCAAAGACCTTTATCCACCCGACACCATTCCCGACATTGAAACCGCTGCAGATATAATCATAGAATCGATAAAGAAGAACGAAGGACTCCTCATCTATTCACATGACGATGTGGACGGCTACACCGCAGCCGCGGTCATGTACAAAACATTAAAAGAAATCAGCCGCGATACTGAAAAACTTTTCGTCTATCCGGTCGTCCGCGAAAAAGACGGCTATATCCTCAACCCGGATGTACTTGACGATTTCAAGAAACGCGGAGTCGAACTTGTCATCACCGTGGATTTCGGCATCAGCAACAGAGAAAATTTTACAATTGCCCGAACCAGAGGTCTGAAACTCGTCGTCTGCGACCATCATGAAACCCGAAATACCGACTTTCCAGTACCTGCCGTGGACCCCAAAAGACCTGATTCGAACTATCCCTTTCGTGAACTCGCCGGTGTCGGAGTAAGCTTCAAGCTCGCCCAGTTTCTTTATCAAAAGGTATTCAAACTTTCAGCAGACGAATTCTACAGATTGAAAAAGGATTTCTTTGTCCTGGTTATGCTGGGCACTTTTTCCGACCGTGTGACATTGCTTCAGGAAAACAGGATATTCTGTACCTGCGGCATGGAGATACTCAAAAAAAGGGAACTGCCCTGGACCGGTCTGTTTCGGAAAGACAATGAGTTGACGATAAATCAGATCACAGAAGAGATCATCCCGACGCTTGCATCGGCGGCATACTGTAATCCGCAATACGGAGTCGATTTTTTGATAAAAGACGACCGGAAGTACCTGAACGCGATTCTTGAAGAGCTGAAAACAACAACCGGTGAGCGGAGGCGCGGCGCCGACCGCCTCTTCAGAGAAGCCGTATCAGCAGCCAAGATCCTGCCCGAAATCGTCGTTTCAATCGTCCCTTTTTCAAAACAGCACTATCTCGGTGTGGTCGCTTCTCGTATGAAATCACGCTTCAAAAGAACGGCTGTCGTGATCGGGCTGAAAGACGAAAAGTGCTTCGGTGAACTGCGCAGTTATAATCTTGATCTCTATAAAATGCTCCAATCATTTCAAGAACTTTTCCAGGACTTCGGTGGGCACAAATCCGCCGCCGGCTTTACCATGGTGAAAGAAAATCTCGACCGATTCGTCGAAGCCGTCATCAGATATGTTTCAGACGACGGGGATTCAACCACTGAAAATAATGAGGCGACTCTGAAAAAAGAAAAACCGGTATTCCTCGATAAATCGAATGTTCACATCCTGAAACCGTTGCTGCCGTTCGGTGAAGGAAATCCGCCGCCGGTATTGACAGACGGTATAAATTTTTATACAATAGACAACCGATTGAGGATAATAGACAGAGGAATAGATAATGGCGAATCTTAACTTTGCGAAAAAAGAGTTGAATCTCAAGATTGTTTATTACGGCACGGGACTATGCGGAAAGACCACCAATCTTCGGACAATCTTTTCCGCCCTCGGTCCCGACCGAAGAGGCAAGATGATGAGTCTCGCCACAGAACTCGATCAGACGCTCTTCTTTGATTTCCTGCCCGTTGACCTCGGAAATGTCAAAGGATGGAAATTGAGACACCATCTCTACACGGTTCCCGGCCAGATATACTACAATGTTTCCAGAAAACTGGTATTAAAAAATGTGGACGGTATCGTCTTTGTCGTCGATTCACAGGAAGAGCGCCTTGATGAAAACATCGAAAGTTTCAATAACCTCCTTGATAACCTAAGAAGCTACAATTTAACCCTTAAGGACATTCCCCTGGTTATTCAATACAACAAACGTGATCTTCCAAATATCATGCCGATCAGCGACCTGCAACTTCACATAAACCGCGACGGTTATACATACTTCGAGAGTGTCGCCATAAGAGGAATAGGCGTTTTCGACACATTGAAATCCATCTGTAAATTGACCGTTTTGAAACAGATGGAAAAACTTCCGCAGGTTTAGGTGTTGCACGTGCTGAGGGAATGGCACAAGATAATAATCACCCCGTAGTAAAGAAGAAGATAAAAAGGAGAACTTTATGTTGAGAACAAATGAAAAAAAATTGGTCATGATGTCGGTTCAGGGTAAAGTATGTAATCCCGGCGCCCGTAGAATGCACGGCGTCGACGCCCAGGGAAAGCCCTTTCATCTACCGGGTACAGGCGGAATCGTGTATAACATAAAGGTCGGAGATCCGGCGTTCGGCTGGGAAGCGGACCACATCGAGCCCTGCGTATCTTCGATCCTGGATGAAAAGAACAGATACGACAGTTCCAATACCGGTTATGTCTTCTACGCCTGCGTGGGCAATGAAGCGATAATCAAAACTGGCGACGCAAAAGGGAAAAAAGGAATCGTTACGGGCCATCACGGCGGTGCAGAACACGTGATGATCGACTTCCCGGATTCTGTCCTGGAAAAATTGACCCACGACGACAAGATAATGATCAAAGGCTATGGTCAAGGGCTTAAGCTCCTTGACTACCCGGATGTCGTGATCTACAATCTTGACCCGCGCCTCCTGCGTAAAATGGGGCTGAAAGCGGTCCGGGGAAAACTCCGGGTACCGGTGACGGCGAAGATCCCCGCCGAACTGATGGGTTCTGGAACCGGCAGCTTGATGATGACCGGCGGTGACTACGATATAATGACGACCGACAAAAAATTCATTAAAAAATATCAAATCGATAAGTTACGCTTCGGTGATTTCGTGGCTTTGATGAACCACGACAATGTATACGGAAGAAGTTTCCGCAAAGGAGCCGTGACAATCGGAATCGTCATCCATGGTGACTGCCGCTATGCAGGACACGGTCCTGGAGTTACTACACTGATGTCGGCGGCGAAACCGATTATCGAACCTGTCATAAACCCGAACGCCAATATCGCGAAGATAATGAAGATTGGAAGATTCAGAAAAAGATAGGTTAAAAAGCTCTACTTTTCCGCACCCGTCTCTCCAGCCGCCTCGGTGAGTCTTTTTCTGATGTATTCCGCACGTTTGACGTCGCGCTCGTGCTCCTCCAGAATCTCGCCGAAATACAACTGAATATTCGCCGGTCTGGAGACGAGCATAATTTCGTTGATTACATCAAGACTTATATCTTTTATAACACCGACACCGATACCGAAGCGTACCGCGGAGAGCAAATTCAGCACCTCGTCCGTACTGATCAGCCGCGCCGACTTGAGGACCGCCAAACTGCGGAATATCTTATCTTCGAATTCATCCTTTGCCTTTTCAAAGATCACATTTCGGGCTTTCTTTTCGATATCCATAATCATATGGGTCAGTTTGATAATGGTCTGGATCAACTCTTCTTCTTTCAAACCCAGGGTATGTTGATTGGAAAGTTGAAAAAGACTTCCTTTTATCTCGGTTCCTTCTCCATAGAGACCGCGGACGGTCATACCGATCTGCACCGCACCTTTCAATACCTTCTCGACCTCGTTCGTAAAAACAAGGCCTGGAAGATGGAGAAGCACTGACGCCCTCAACCCGGTGCCGAGGTTTGTCGGACAGGAAGTCAAGAAACCATACTGTTCGTCAAAGGCATATTCCAGGTCCTCGCCGATCTTCTCGTCCAAGGCGAAGACGTCACTGGATATCTCGGTCAGATTCAAGCCGTGCGACAATCCCTGTATTCTCAAATGGTCTTCTTCATTGATCATAATGGAGATTCCGCCGCCCTCGCTCAGAAAGAGTCCGGCTGGTCTGTTGAGTTTAAGAAACGCCGGTGATATGAGATGGCATTCCAGCAAGGATTCCTTTTCCAGGGGTGAAAGTTTCTGGATGTCCAGAAACTTTCCCTTCAACTTTTCTTCGACCACCGAACGCACCAACCGCACCAACCGGTCCGAGTCATTGTCCTTCAACTTTATCTCAAAAGGAATATCCGAAATATTACGGGCGATCCTTATTCGGGAAGAAACGACGATCTCATCCTCTTCGGCGCCGGTGTACGATTCCCTGTCAGAAGGGAGAATCCATTTGATATTATCCAACATTATCGACTCCGAAAGCCTTCAACTTATCACGAATCTTCGCCGCCTCTTCATACGCTTCTTTTTCCAGCGCCTTTTTCAACTGCTCACGTAGTTTAAAAACCTCAAATCCCCTCTTTGCACCGGCTGTCCTTTTTCTGCCCACATGTCTGTCGCTCTGCTGGATCTGCTTTATAAGATTTTTAATATACGGCTGGAAGGTACCCAGGCAATGACTGCAGCCGAACCTTCCTATACGTTTGAACTCGGCAAGCGAGAGATAACAGACAGGACATATAACCTTTTCGTCCTTGGCGCTCTTCTCTTTGAGCAGCTTCTGCAGAATTTCGATCTGCGACATCTTCTGCGCCATAATAAGGCCCCGCTTCTGGGCGCATGCCTCACAAAGGTGCAGTTCGACTATCTTACCGGGCAGCACTTCTTTAAAGAATATCGTCGCCGGTCTTTTTCTGCAATCATCGCATAGCATATAACCTTCCTTCTTTCA
>DRIG01000108.1 GCA_011052815.1 candidate division WOR-3 bacterium
ATCTATGCCTTTATCTTCAACCTCTATCATTTTTCTGCTATCACCAATTATTATTTTTACCCAGCTCCTCATTATTTCACCGTATATCGTCTCAACATATTAACATTTTCCATAAGGGACTTCGGGCGATTTTGGACAACTCCGGTATATACGAACCTTATCTGACTCCTTCGGGTTTTCACAGAACCTCCATAATTAGATTATAACCACGGCTGGATATCGGTCAAGAGGTGAAATCAACGAATAATCGGAGATTCACTTAAATATTTCCTTAGAATTTATTTTTCCCCACGAAGATTTCACGAGAGAATAAAAAGTTGGCGCATTACCTTTTTGTCAATCAGACAGTATTATATATTTCGCATGATAATATTTACCACCTTTTGATAATCTCAAAATATCCTCTTCTGAAAGCAAGCAAAAGTTCTGCCCCCCCGTACCTTTTCATTTCAATTCTTCCCTTATCTTTAACATTTTCTTCTTTAAGTCCGGGATGTCCTTTATAACAACCTCCCAGGTTAGTCCCAAATCAATCCCAAAATATTCATGAATGAGAATGTCCCGCATGCCTGCTATCTTTCTCCATGGGACTTCTGAATATTTCTCTTTTATTTCTTCTGGTATATTTCTGACTGCTTCACCAATGATCTCAATACGACGGATAACCGAATCTTGAAGTTGCGTTGAACCAATGAACTCCTCTTCTGTTTTATTTTCGGTATACTCTTCGATCAATGTAATACATTCCAATATATGTTCTATAAACATTTTTGAGTCTTTAGTCATAGAACAACCACCTGTTCGTTCAGAATTCGTTCTTTAAGTAGAGGATGAAGAGATTTATAAGTAATAATATCTACCTCTCTTCCCAACAATTCTTGAAGCTCTAATTTCAAACCCACAAGGTCTAATAGACTCTTTTTCCCTTCAAATTCAATTAACAGGTCAATATCGCTATCTTCGGTGGCTTCTCCCCGCACGATCGAACCAAAAAGAGCAGCTCTCTTCACCTCATATTTCTTCAACACCTCAACAAGCACACCCTTTATTTCTTTAATCAGATCTCTATTCATAATCTTCCTCCTTCAGAGCAGGATTCGCAATTTTGAACAACTCCGGGCTCAGTGGCAGAGCCGAATCCTGCCTGACTCCTTACGATTTTCACAAAACCTCCATAATTAGATTATAACCACGGCTGGATATCGGTCAAGAGGTGAAATCAGCGAATAATCTGAAGTTCCTGAACCTCGGCAGGCTGGACAATGTTCAACTTTCTGCCAAATCATAGAGTAACAAATAAAAGACCAGCTCCAATGAACTGCTCAATTCTGCAACCCAAACATTTTAGAATCAACAAATTCCATTTTGCTATTTTGCCAATTGGCAAAATAGCAAAATACATCCCTACACTTCGTAAGTGTCAGCAGACAGTGGCTGGGCAACAAGGAAAATGCCCCGGCAGAAATAACACAAACAAATATAACAATATAAATAATCAACTGTATCCAATCCTGTGAACTGCGCCCCTGTTGTCAACGCAAATGGTGACTAATGCATTTAATTCTTAGTTGGTTGGCTAGCCAAACGTCATCGTAACTTTTGATAGCTTCTCTAAGAAGTTCAACCCACTTAGATCGCCCTAAAGAGTTGAGACGTGGGCTTATGTACATTTTCCCATGCCTAATGTCCGTTTCTAGCTCTTCTAACATAAATTCCCTCGTTTTTTCATCAAGGTTCTCGTAGTGTATTCCCATTTTGACACCTCCTTTTCAACAAACATTCCAGGCATTTCGTCTAACTTCAGTATATCCGAACTCTGGTTCGGATATTTTTCTATTTTGTCGTTATATCCGAAGTTAAACGCATAATTTTGCCCTGAGTTTCGTGCCTTCCTGTTATAGCACAGGTTTAGTCCCAAGCTTCTGCTCATAACACCTGATTCGTTCACCATTTCTTTAATCTCGCACCAAATCATATAATCAGCGCTTCTTTGTTTCTGGCAAGAGAAAAATCTGAATAATTGAAGAGTATTTGCGTAGAATAGTATTCAACTTTTTCACATCCGTAATACACATTATACCTGCATCGTACATATATCTTTGATGGTTGTATTCAAAATCCCTCATCTTCTACCCTTTCTAACAACCTATTTTCCTTACATAACCAGAATCGAACCGAACGAGGTTCCTAAGTAAACTCCTTCCCCCTTTCATTATCCTCACCTTTTATCACATATTGTCTTATTTTAGCAATTTTTCATCCCCTGTCAAGGAAATTATGTTTTCTCTTCTGTCTGTAAACATTTTCATAATTGTCCATATTCCCTCTTCCTGGTTCACCCTGTTGGTTTATTTATTGTTCATACTTCAGTTCCTCTTTTTATAATTTCCAGATAATCTGAAAATAAGTATTTTCTGTACCGCTTCTTTCCCGAAATTTCCTTCAAAATTTGTGCGTCGATAAATTTATTAATCAACTTATTAACCGTGTCTCTACTCCCCACCCCCAATCTACTCTGTACGTCTCCGTAAGTAATAATAGGCATAGAAAATAGCATATTAATTAAACCTACCGCATAACCACTCGCCATTTTTTTCTCTATAAGCCTCTTAATGAGTTTTTCTTTCAACTCTATAATTTCCTTTGCTGTTTCCGACGCTTCTTTGGAAACTTCAATAACTCCTGCAAGAAAAAACTTCAACCACCGTTCCCACTCTCCCTTCAGCCTTACCTCCATCAACCGGTGGTAATATTCATTTCGATATTTCTTGAGATAAAAACTTAAATACAGCAGGGGATGAAACAATATTCTTTTCCAGTATAGATAGAAGGTAATAAGCAATCTTCCAACTCTTCCGTTTCCATCAAGAAAGGGATGTATTGTTTCAAACTGTGAATGTATCAGTGCAATTTTTATCAAGGGGGGAATATCATTCTTACTATGAATGAAATTTTCAAGGTGTGACATCAACTCAGGGACAATCTCTGGTGGAGGAGGAACAAAAGTAGCTTCGTTCAAATCTGCACCTGCCGGCCCTATCCAGTTCTGACTCCTACGAAATTCACCAGGTGTTTTATCTCTTCCCCTTGCACCGGTTATGAGAATTTTATGGATCTCTTTTATAAGCCTGTTTGATATTGGAAGCCTTTGTAATCTCTTCATACCGTAGTCAAGGGCCTTGATATAATTTACAACCTCTTTTATTTCATTTATATCTTCGGAAGGAGTAAGATTTGCCTCAAATTTCAAAACTCCTTCTAAGGATGCTTGTGTCCCCTCTATTTGAGAACTTAAAAGCGCCTCTTTTTTAACATACATACCTACAAAAAGCTGAGGGTTGGGAAGAACCGTTGTAATTCCATCAAGCCTTGCCAATGCTCTATCTGCCTGCGAAAGAAGACTTCTCAACTTTCCATCATAGTTGATGGGCGGATCAGGCGGGAGAGGATTTGGAATAAAAGCCCTGTACCCTGAAGGTTGTTTTATATACCTACCTGCTCTTTGCGTATTCATAAGTCCTCACTCCCGAACTTAAATATCCCCCTGCCATTCTAAGTCCGATTTTACGGACTTAAATCGAGCATCCATAGTGTAAGCCCGCTTTTCCGGACTTAGAATGGTTCTTTTTCTATTTGAACTCATAATTTTCGTCCTTTGAAACATATTATTCCATTATAGAACCTTTTTATTGATTGTCAAGGAAATTTTTAAATCATTGAGTTATTGAGATTCTTCGTCCGCCTGTGGCGGACTCAGACGCTGTCCTGACTGGAACGAAGAAATGACAAGGAATTCTATATGTCTGATACTGAAGAAAACAGAAAATTAGGTTGAATTAAGATGAAAAGTGAAAAGGAATCACAATTTGTTGAAATTCTCCGCTAACCATTTCAAGGCACCAGGAGTATTTTCCCATGCTGACAGTGCATCAAATGCATAATCGACCGCCTCGTTTTCATCGCCAAAACCAATCATACACGGTAACTCTCTGGGGAATTTCTTCTTCTTAAGTAAATATTCAGGTACATAGTGATTAACCTTTAATGCCTTTTTTAATAAAGCATTTGCTTTTCTACTCGCACCTTTCTGTCGAAATAATAAAAGTGCTCGAGAATATGCCCAAGTTGCGGTTGGGTCATTTTTGTATTCATCAATGAGTTTTTTGGCATCATCATCGCGTCCGACCACAAGCAGACAGGTGATCAGAACAAACCGAACACCCTGATTGTCAGTGGGATTGAGCCTGAGTAATTCATAATAGTGTTCAATCGCATCACGCCGTTTTCCAAGAGACCACAGAGATTGAGCCAGACCGAACAATGCTCTCATATAAGGACGGGTGTTGAGCAAACTCCAGAAATCGCCGACTGAATCTTTAAATACTTCTTCACCGAGTGCCCGCCTGCCTGCAGCGACGGCCTGTTGATAAAATCTCAAAATCTCTTTCTTATTTCGAGCCGTCTCCTCAGCAAGAATTATATAAGCATCTGCACAGTCCCTTGAAATCTCTAAAGCCTTATAGGCTAACTCCACCCTTTCTTTTCCTTCCAATTCCCAGGCTTGGTAGATAAGTTCCTGTGCCTGGTCTAAAGACCTTTTTGCCTGGAATCGGTCGGGATCATACGAAGCCAGATACTCTTGCAGATATTGAACAAGATCCTCATCTGAATCAAACTCCTTACCTTCGAGTATTCTGTTCAAATCCGACAATGTCTTTTCCATTCCCCGGGGGTCAAACCCTGGAAAATCATCAAATCTCCCCGGTTTCTTCTGTTTTTTTGATCTTTTCTTTGCCATTATTACCTCCTGAAGCTAAAACCGCTTCTTGTAGAAGTGGCAGGCTGGTTTTGTGCCCTTCTTATCATAGTAATCCTGGTGATGATCTTCAGCCCGATAAAATTTTGTTACCGGAAAAAGTTTCGTAACGACATTGTAGCCTTTTTCTTTCAGAATTCCAATCAACTTTCCAGCAATCTTCTTCTCTTTTTCATTATTATAGAATATTACTGATTTATACTGCTCGCCGATATCCGGTCCCTGACCGTCTGCCTGGGTCGGGTCGTGAATCTCGAAGAAGAGTTTCGCCAGTTCCTCATAACCGACCTTTTCAGGGTTATAGGTAACTTCAACCACCTCATAGAATCCGTATTTGCCTGAACAGACATCCTCGTATGTCGGGTTATCTTTTGTCCCACCCATATACCCCGAGACCGCTGATACTACACCGTCTTTATGTTCAAAATAATATTCCACACCCCAGAAACAACCGCCGGCAAAGTACGCCCTGGCGGCGGACGCCGTCTTTTTATTCAATGCAGAATGTTCTGTCATAACCACTGACTCCTTACAACATAAAATAAAGAGTATAATTAAAAGAATCCGGTTTTGTCCCGAGTACAGGTTCTTCTTTATATCAACGCACCTTTATTATCTTCTCTATTATGTCAACCGAATCTTTTTTTAACCGAACAAAGTATACGCCGGAAGCGAAATCCGAAAAATCAATCTTTGACACCCGATTCCGACCCACTGCCTGCTGTTTGAGCAACCTGCCGTTTATGCTGTATATCGACCAACTGAAACCGGCTTTGATCTCCAGCAGATCACCGACTATTGAACAGGTATGTTGAAAATCCGGCCTTTTCCCGCTGGATTCCTTAATTGAAATGGTATTATTCAAACTTGCATAGATGTCATAATCATTACGCCATTCCATCCAGGCGGTGAGGAAATCAGAATCACCTGCACAGACCATCGGCAGATCGCGGGTAAAAATCACACTGTCTGAAATCTGAAAAGCAGGTTCAACTATATGACCGTCAGGCGGTATCTTACGACCGTATATCGCATGATCGTCCTGAAGCCAGACGACAAAATAGTTATCACCATCAAAGCATATCGCCGGTTTTGTCTCTGCTGCACTGGCAGCGGCGATGGAAATTTTATTACCGACGAGAGTACCCTGGCTTGATAGAAACTGACCATAGATATCAAGGTCTGTACCTGCCGGACAAAAATCCTGCCACACAACAAGATAGTTGGTTCCATCATAAGCAACACAGGGAACCGCGGCAGTGGTAATCGTCGAGTCCAGACGCAAAACCGTATCTTCGGGCATCGCCTGACTATTTATGAATCGGGCACAAACCCCATAATAGTCCTTGAACCAGACCGCCAGGGTGCGTTCGCCGTCAAAAGCCAGATCGATCGAAGCATTACCGGCTCCGATATAATTACCGCTGTCGAGTACAACACCGGAAGGTGTAACACGCACCGCCGTCACCCCGAAATCAAGCCAGGCGACGATGTAATTTTCACCATTGAAGACAACCGCCGGTTCGACCTGACCGCCCGCACTGTTATTGATTATAAAACTGTTCACTGTATCAAGTGTCGGCGTGACCCGCACCCCGAAGATATCCGCCATACTTCAACAGCTGTCCTGAACAACCGCCAGAAAATTCACGCCGTCAAAAGCAAAATCAACATTCATCGCCCGGTCGCGCAGGATCAATCGTCCAAAAGGATCGAGCACCACCCCGTCCTGTGTGATACGGGCGCCGAAGATCGAACGGTCCGGTGAATAATAACGCATATCCTGCCACATACAATAGTACTGACCGTTGATAAATTGCACTACTGGATACTGCTGATCAAGAATCGCACTGCTGACGGTAAAATCACTATTTATAATCAGAACCAGATAAAATACGCTAATCATCAGTGATATCCATACACCTGTTTCAACAACTCTTCAGTCTCTTTTGCCGACTCTTCATCAATCGGGTTTATGGCGAAACCAGCGTGGATCATTACGTATTCACCAACTTTTATCTCAGGCACAAGCACAATCGAGATTTCACGCCGTACACCCATTATCTCCACCACCGCCATATTATCTTCTTTTATCTCTTCGATTCTGCCCACGACTCCTAAACACATCTTACACACTCCTCTTCTTCAACAGACTGCCTGCCATAATGACCTGACCGTAAGAGATACACCCGTCATTCGTCGGAAGCTTATGGTGCACATAAACTTCAAAACCATTCCTCTCTAATTCATCAATCATCAAAGTCAGTAAATACCTGTTTTGAAAAACGCCGCCTGATAAACAAACCTTCTTCACTCTATAAATTCTACTCAATTTCTTCACGACATCAAGGGAGAAATGAACAATCGTATTATGGAATTTCGCAGCGATTACATCAACACCGATCTTCTTTTTCAAATCCCTGACAATACCTGCAAGGATATCAGCGACCCTGATGACAAAAACCCCGTCATCGGTTATCTGATATGAATAGCCCTTGCTGACCACTGATGATGCGGCATATTCAAGGTTTATCGCCGCCTCCGCCTCATAAGTAATCTCTCTGGTGATTCCGAGAAGTGCCGAGACGCAATCAAACAACCTGCCCATACTCGACGTATCAACACAATTCCGTTCCTGCTCAATCATCCTGATGACGGTATCCGCTTCAGCCCCCTTTAAATCATCGGTTATCTTACCGAAAAGTTTATAAAGGTAAGCGACGGCGATACGGTAAGGTTTCTTGATACTTATTTCACCACCGGGTAAAGGAAGATATTCCAGATGAGCCACCCGCTGCTGGTTCTTCAAGTCTCCGATAAAGAATTCACCACCCCAGATTTTGTGATCGAGTCCGAATCCTGTACCGTCAAAAGCAATGCCTATGGCTTTATCAAAAACCATGTTTTCGCCGAGGCAGGAAACGATATGTGCAATATGATGCTGTACAGCGACCTTTCTGCCTGCCATCTTACCGGCGATTCTGGTAGACAGATAATCCGGGTGAAGGTCATGCACGATGATTCGGGGTGTAATCTTAAACCACTTTTTGTATTTGGCTACAACCTCATTGAAAAATTTCAGTGTCTCAAGGTTGTCGAGATCACCGATATGCGGTGAAATATACGCCTCCCTTTTATCGGCGAGAGTAAAAGTATTCTTTAGATACGGTCCCACGGCCAGCATCGGTTCCACGGAAAACGGCAATTCTACAGGAACCGGCGCATAACCGCGCGAACGTCTGATAATGGAAAAACCCCGTTTTTTAAGATAAAAACCTATTGAGTCGTCACAGCGGTTCTCAATGTCCCGGTTGTGGTCCAGATAAAAAGAGACGATATCTTTTAACTTTTCCACAACCTCTTCTCTATTCTTTGCAATGGGTTCATCCTGAATATTCGCACTCGTCATCACCAGATAAGGAATTTCATCAAGCAGCAGATGGTGAAGCGGCGTATAAGGAACCATTACACCAAAATAAGGGTTATTCGGCGCCACATCCTCGCA
>DRIG01000109.1 GCA_011052815.1 candidate division WOR-3 bacterium
ATCAAGTCCCAGAAGTTCGATGAACGGTACGTCATTCTGTCGATCCCGATGTTCACCACCGGAAGCGATCTAGTAAATACGCAGTGAATCAAGACGGGACCCCGGGCTGACGATTTGAGAATAGTTTTTCTGTTCATAATGCCAGGTGTAGGAAGATGTGTCTGAATACTGAGGACATATCAGTTTCAGCTGAATGGTATCCTCGGGGTTTTCCCAATTGATCACACCAACGGTATCAATCACGCCGCTGGTGTTCTTCTTTACATACCAGACACCCAAAACATATCCTTCAGGAAGATTATAATTGAGTTCAATGATATTCGCCCCCGGGACGAAAAGATAGAAATCACTCAACCCCTCCCGCTTCAGAGTGAAATCTCCTTCTTCATATTCGGTGGTATCATCCGGAATATTGTCGTCATTGACATCAAGATATGCTGTACCGTGAAAAGTTATATTCCCTTCTGTATTATTATTCTGAACATTTTTGTCATCAACAAACACCTGAAGATTGATAATGGAATCATCCGTACCGAGGTAAAAAAATCTTCGGCGTTCATAATATTTTGCCCATATCGTATCATATTGCGCCTGGGTTGAACCCTCAATTTCAATCTCCTGAGTCTGTGTCTGTTCTTTCGAAGCGATCGCGACAAGATCCAGCGGACCGAATTTGGCGGTCGACTTAATTCCAAACAACCCCTGATGCGACGGAATATCACCAGTATAGGTTGTAGCGGGAATCGAAAGTTGGGTATCACCCCCTTCTATCTCTTGAATAATCTCGTCTTCACGACCATGGTAAGTCACGGTAATCTTGTTCTGTGATTCGTTGATGCGCTCTGAATTATGATCGATAAAGACGCGCATCCTGTCACCGACCTGCCCATCAAGCTTAACGACCATCTCCTGTTTCATCTCCAGTTCAGGAAACCAACCCATACCGCCCTGTTGGGTTTCGTTTGATAAAAACTGTTTGCTGCCGCCGAGGGTTATCTTGACATGACCGCCGACATCCAGCTTACCGGTCTCTCCCATAAAGTCACTGAAACCACCTTTGGGAAGAGGAATCTCAAAGGTTCCGATAAGCCCCTTGCTTGCATATCCCCCCTGTTGGACCAGATCTTTTTTGAGCTCATTTAAAAGTAAACTCCGGTTATGTTCGATAATACCCTCCTGGAAATACTCATCGACGTTCTTCACACTATCAATACTTATCAGCTCATCACCGTAATAGAGAGCAAATATCAAAAATTTCCCGTCGGCGTCAAGGAACACCTTTGTTTCACAGGGGGTAACGAGCTGGGAGATTAAAATGAATGATAAAATAAAATTCATAAGATAGATAGGATCTTTTCGGCGATGCCCTCAGCGTCAAGACCTGTGATCTTGAGCAGGATCTGTCTTGACCCATGTTCGATGAACTGGTCGGGGAGACCGATGCAGTGCACCTTCACAGATGCATTGTTCTGGGTATAATATTCGTTAACCGCACTCCCGAATCCTCCGGAGAGTGTATTCTCTTCCACGGTGATGATCTTATTAACCTCTTCACCGAGTTCATCAAGCATTTTTCTATCCAGAGGTTTAACAAAACGGCCGTTTATGATGATCGGAGATATACCTTTTTTACGCAGGCTTTCTGCCGCTGACTGGGCTTCTTTTACCATAGAACCGGTGGCGATCACCGCAATATCTTTCCCTGACGAAAGTCTTTCCCAGGTACCTATTTCTATGGTCTGAGGGTCTGTATTATCCACCGGACCGCAGGTCCCCCGAGGATAGCGTATCACAAAAGGACCGTCGCGATATTCAACCGCCGTTTTGAGCAACGCAATCAATTCTTCACCGTCTTTCGGCGCACTGACGACAATACCCGGGATACATCTGAAATATGATAAATCAAACGGACCGTGATGTGTAGGACCGTCCTGTCCAACCAGACCCGCCCGATCTACCGCAAAGATCACAGGTGCCTTTTGCAGACATACATCATGAATCAATTGATCATACGCACGCTGCAAAAACGTCGAATAGATTGCGCATATCGGGATATAGCCATCCAGTGCCAGGGCAGCAGCCATGGTTACGGCATGCTGCTCAGTAATACCGACATCAAAAAAGCGCTCTGGTATCTCCTCACGGAACTTCTTCAAGCCGGTACCGAGACACATTCCTGCAGTGATGGCGATAATCTTCTCGTTCTTTTTTGCGAGTTCGACGATTGCATCGCCGAAGACCGAAGTCCAGGATCTGGTTTTGGCTTTAATATCACCGGTCTCGACACAATATGGTCCCACCCCGTGGAATGTCTCCGGTTTATCCTCAGCCGTCTTGTATCCTTTGCCTTTTTTGGTAACGACATGAATAATTCTCGGTCCTCTCATCTCTTTAATGCGTGTAAAAGTATCAATCAATTCACCCAATTTATGGCCGTTAAGGGGGCCGATATATCTGAAACCGAGTTCTTCAAAGATCACCGCAGGTGCATATAGACCTTTTAATCCCTCCTGAATTCTCTTCGCCAGATTGCGTCCTCGATCCCGGAAATACGGCGGAAATTTTCCGAGAAATTTCCACAAGTCGTCGCGGAAACGATTGTATGTCTTTGTGGTGATGACCCGGGTCAAATACTGGGACAAAGCCCCGACCGTTTCACCGATCGATCGTTCATTATCATTCAATACAACAATAACATCCTTTTTCAGATGACCGATATGGTTCAATGCCTCAAAAGCCATACCCGCACCCAGTGATCCGTCGCCGATAACGGCTATAACATTATAATCAGCACCTTTGTAATCCCTTGCAAGTATAAAACCGGTCGCTGCGGAGAGTGATGTGGAAGAATGGCCCGTGTCGAAAACATCATACTTCGACTCCCCTCTTTTCGGGAAACCGCTTATTCCCTTATACATCCGCAGTGTATGGAACCGTTCATACCGCCCTGTAATCAACTTCTGAGCATATGTTTGATGGCCGACATCCCAGATGATTTTATCCTCTTCAGCATCAAACACCCGGTAAAGGGCGATGGTCAACTCGACAACCCCCAAAGATGGTGCCACATGCCCGCCGGTGTCGGCGCAGACTTCGATAATCTTCTCCCTGATTTCATGGGCGAGTATCGAAAGTTCTTCAAGCGTCAGTTCTTTGAGATCGTTGGGTCCTTTTATTCTTGGAAGAATCGGCATAATTAAATTAAGGTTTTACACCTTCGGCAAAATCTTGATTTTGCTCCATTATTGATTGAAGATGAAAATATCGTTGTGCTGGGCATATCAGAATGTCCTGTTGAGAATAAACGCCGTTATCTGATTCAATATCCTGAATTCATCACCGAGTTCGGTAAATCCTTTCTGTGCCAGTGTCGCATATTTCTTGGCTCTGAAACGTGCACCATCCAGCCCGTACAATGCCGGAGCGGTTAGTTTCCCACTCGCGGAATCCTTTCCCGGAGTCTTCCCCAATTTCTCTTTTTCGCCCACCACGTCAAGAATATCGTCGGTATATTGAAAAAGCATTCCCAGATATATCCCGGTGCTGTAAAGCCTCTCAAGAATCTCCTCTGAAGCACCGGCCATAATCGCACCGCACTTCAGGGAAACCGCGATGAATTTCGCTGTCTTGTTTAAATGAATTTCCCTGAGGAATTTCGGCACGGCGTTCTTTTTGTCATCGATATCAAGCACCTGACCGAAAACAACCCCTTTCGGACCGACCGCCTCGCTCACCGCCTTCACCACTGCGAGTTTTTCTTTCACCTGACCATTACCATATGTAAACAACTCAAATGCATAGGCGAAAAGGCCGTCACCGGACAGAATCGCCGTCGCCTCACCGAATTTCTTGTGGGCGGAAACCCGACCTCGCCGAAAATCATCGTCATCCATCGCCGGCAGATCGTCATGGATCAATGAATAAGTATGAATCAACTCAAGACCGCACGCGGTCGGTAGAATCACCTCGATATCCTCTCCGCCGCAGCAACGAAAACTTGTAATTGCGAGAATCGGTCTTATCCGCTTTCCTCCCTGCAGAGAGTAACGCATCACCGCAAAAAACGGGTTTTTATCAGGGAAATATCTCTGAAGCGCGTTATCCACAAGCGATTTATTCTCCTTTAAATATTTGTCGATCTCTGAGACAACCATAAAATCAGTATAATTCTAATGCAAAATACCTATTTGTCAAGGTGTTATCGCCTCTGACTCCTCTCCACTTTTTTATCATCCCTCCGCCCGCTCTTTTGTCATTCTGAAGGAGTCTGCCCCAAGCAGACGACTGAAGAATCTCAATGACTAATGACTGATAAAGATTCTTCGTTTCACTCAGAATGACAGAGAAAGAAGGCAAACTCAGACGTTGTCCTGAGTGTAACGAAGCAATGACGGAGAAGAAGGGTCTTTAAATAAAAACGAAAAAAGTGGAGAGGAGTCAGGTTATCGCCTTGCTTGACACAGAGCTTATGCTTCTATATAATAAATAATGGAATTACGGAATGAACCTTTCGCTTCATTTGATACAAAAATATCCCGGTTATCGTCATCCCTCTATTCGACGACCTGTAACTGGTTGATACTCGCCATCGGAGTTCTCTTAAGAACCGCTCAATTCTTGTACAATCGTTCCCTTACAGAAGGAGAAGCGGCCCTTGCATTGAATATAGTCCAGCGCTCCTATTCGGAATTATTAAAGCCGCTCGATTATGTCCAAGCGGCGCCGGTCGGATTTCTGATCATCCAGCGCTGGGCGCTGAATATGTTTGGCAACAGCGAATACAGCCTGCGTATCATTCCACTTATCGCGGGGATAGCCTCTCTCTTCCTGTTCTACAGATTAGCAAAACAGATATTAAATGAAAAAGGTTTAACATTCTCCCTCATACTCTTTACAGTATGTGACCACCTTATCTATTTTTCTTCTGAAGTAAAACAGTATTCAACCGATGTTTTTTTCACCCTCATAATTCTGTTGAGTGCGTATCTGGTTATTAAAAAACATTTAAATATCAAATATATCATCAGCTTCGGAATTGTCGGAGGGCTCTCTTACTGGTTTTCACACCCGGCGTTGTTCATCTTCTCCGGCGCAATCATCGTTCTCTTGCTCTGCGTAATAGAAGAGAAAAACTGGAATGTCCTGTTCTGGCTGATCTCCGCCGGCCTGATATCTCTGATCAGTTTTATTGTTAATTATCAACTCTCACTTGAGGCGATCAGTAAAAACCGAACTCTTGTTGACTTCTGGCAACCCAGCTTTATGCCTCTACCGCCTACGAATTTAAATGATTTAAAATGGTTCCCTTATGTATTCTTGAGAATCTTTAAATTCCCCATCGGGCTCTCTGTATATGAACTTCTCTTAGCGGTCCTTTCTTTCGTTTTCGGCTTCGCCGTGCTTTTCTACAAAAAGACCAAAATATTCCTGCTTCTGATCCTTCCCATCCTCTTCACTCTTCTTGCTTCTGGTCTACAAAAATATCCATTCGAAGGAAGGCTCCTTTTATTTCTCACCCCTGTTATGATACTGATCATCGCAGAGGGAATAGAATATATACGAAAAACCAGCTCACAGGGTTCACCTTTGATAGGTTTCGCCCTTGTTTTTATACTTCTGATTCACCCGGTCTGTCTCGCCGGCTATCGACTCTTTAAGCCCCGCGCTCCTGAAGAATTAAGACCGATGATGGAATACGTGGCTGAACACTATAGAACGGGTGATATTGTTTATGTCTATTATGCCTCAATCAATGCATTTCGCTACTACGCACATAGATTCGATTATACAGACAATTATATTCAAGGGATAGAGGCACGCGACAATTGGTCTGCATATTACAAAGAGATCGAACAGTTAAAAGGTAAAGGCAGGGTCTGGTTCCTCTTCTCCCATATCTATGCCGACAAAGGGGCGGATGAAGAGAAATTATTTGTTTCTTATTTGAATACTATGGCACTCCAGCTCGATGCCGCTAAGGCACCGGGAGCCGCCGCTTATTTATATCACTTCCCCTGATTTCTATTCAAGTAAAACAAACTTGGTCACCGATCTTCTTTCACCCACAAGGAACCTGGCGAAATAAACACCCCCCGGCACTTTTCTGCCTTTACAATCTCTTCCATCCCATGATGAACTATAGAGTCCACTGTCCTGGATGCCGTTGACAAGTTCCTTCACCAATCTTCCGACACTGTTATATACCGCCAATTGCACGACAGTCCTGTCGGTGAGTTGATAACTGATATTTACTCTTCCTCTCACTGGATTGGGAGACACAAAAAAGGCTATTTTCTCATCCAGCTCTTTGCGCTTCTCGCTCACTCCGACTTCAAGGGACCAGCGATACATCCCGTTATTCTCTGTTCCGCAATAGAGATAAACACCCGGATTAATACCTAAGGAAGTGACGTTTGTGTCGGAAAGTCCGCTATTCATCTGAACCCAGGAACCGCCGGCGTCGGTGCTTTTGTAAACCCCGCTCTTTGTACCGGCGTAAACAGTAGTGGGCTCATATGGATCAATCACAAGTGAGGTGACATCTGTACAGCCGGTGTTAAACCAATTTACACCGCCGTTGGTCGTCTTAAAGACACCGGCCGGCGAAGCGGCATAAATCACATCGGAATTACCACCGTTAATGGCGATATCAAAGATCGTATCTGTTATACCGACCGATACATCTGACCAGTGGCCTCCACCGTCAACGGTCTTACACATCTTGGGAGTGCCGCCGACATAGACGACATTGGAATTCGTCGGATCAACGGCAAGGGCGAAGACATAACCTAAGGTATCGAGTGCATAGCGTAACCAGGATGCTCCGCCGTTTGTGGTCTTGGACACAGCCATACCGTTATATGTCCCGCCGCTCCAATAAACCAGAGAATTGTTCGGATCAGCGACAAGTGCGCCGCCGTCGATATAATAGCTGTCAATCGAATCCCAGACGGTCCCGCCGTCTGTGCTCTTGAAGAGCTCTGCATAACCTCAGCCCGCGCCCTCAAGTGCCAGCACGACCGCCGGATCAGTGTAATCGACTGCGAACTCACAGATACTGCCGCAATCCAGGGCGCCCGGC
The DNA here is from genome assembly GCA_011052815.1 of candidate division WOR-3 bacterium. Taxonomy (NCBI): domain Bacteria; kingdom Pseudomonadati; phylum Caldifarciminota; species Caldifarciminota bacterium. The sequence goes on from DRIG01000109.1 coordinate 7,082, forward strand.
AGCATCGACCAATCGTCTCCGCTGTTCGTCGTTTTAAAAATACAGACTTCTTCAAATTCAGTATAGATCACTGAAGGATCTGAAGGCGCCGCCGTGAAACTGGCGATATGTGCAAGCGTCATCCCATAATTACTCGGGAACCAAGAAGCACCTCCGTCAGTACTTTTGGTGCACCCCAAGTTGTCGACATTATAAACAATCCCGGCTGTCTGTTGACCAGCGGCGAGATCACGTGAATATTTGTACATCCCGCCGTAACCAGCTCCGCAGAAATTCCATGATGCCCCGGCGTCAGTGCTTTTATATATCAGGGTATCAGTACCGGCATAGACCACATTCGGTTCGACCGTTGTTGTCGCCAGGGCGGAAACGAACTGACCGTCGGTTACATTGCTCCATGATGAACCACCATCCAAAGAGCGGTAAACTCCGCCGTAATAAGTTCCCGCATATACGATATTGGAATTTGTCGGATGGACTGCAAGTGAATAGATCATCATCACCCCGGACGGAATACCGGTTGAAGCATCGCTGAAATTTACTCCGCCGTCGGTTGATTTATACACCTCCGGGTAATATCCCGAGTTATAGTAATAACCTCCGACATAGATATTATCGGGTTGTGAGGAATCGAGTGTCAAACAATATGAATAACCATAGTATGCAGTATGAAGTAATTTCGTACTCCATGTTGCGCCGCCGTCCGTACTCTTGAAAAAAGCCATCACCGTATAAGTACCGGAAGGAGCATTGCCTGCGGCGAACACTGTATTCGGTGACGTAGGATGCACAACAATACCATAAATATACCCGTTGCTGTTTGCGACAGAATCCATACTCCAGGTGGAACCGCCGTCTGTCGTCTTATAAATAACCCTGTTTCCACCCGCATAAGCAACATCAGGATCATCCGGATCGACTGCAAAACAGTATATGTAACTGCTCAATTCGCTTCTCTTGGACCAGCTCGCACCGCCGTCAGTGGACCGAAGAATTTCAGAGGGATTTGCATAGGTCGTTACATAAAGAATATTTTCATTGGACGGCGCCACTCCCACACAGGTAAGCGGACCGCCGTAAGGACCGATCGCTTCCCAGTCCGCAAATGCGGTTGAAAAAATGAATAGAATCAAAATAAAGAAAACTCTTTTCATAACTTCACCTCCTTATTATAAATTATTAAAATAGTTCTCACTGTCTTCTACACTTAAGTATAGTAAAAAGAAAAAACTTGTCAAGAGTTACATGAACTGATTCCTCTCCATTTTTTCTGACTCCTCTCCACTTTTTTCTTTTTTATTTAAAACCCTTTTTCTCCATCATTCCTTCGTTACACTCAGGACAACGTCTGAGTTTACCTTCTTTCTCTGTCATTCTGAGTGAAACGAAGAATCTTTATCAGTCATTAGTCATTGAGATTCTTCAGTCGTCTGCTTCGGGCAGACTCCTTCAGAATGACAAAAGAGCGGACGGAGGGATGATAAAAAAGTGAAGAGGAATCAGTTACCTGGGTAAGATCAGAAAACCAAAACCATCTTACCTGTTAACGGATGTCCAGCCGAGTTTCCTGTACTCTTTATATATCCTTCCCATAATCCTGCGGGGATGCGGAAAAGACCTCACCCACTTTATACCTTCTTCTCGTTTCTTATGTCTCAATTCGCTGTCGGTCAGAAGTGCAAACAGAACATCTTCGAAATTCTTCTTCGTCGCCTTAACAAAAGGATGACCCGGTAGCAGCTCTTCGTATTCATCAGGGATCTCTGTTATCGTGGGAATCCCCAGAGCGAGAAATTCAAGTCCGCTTCTGCCGTAACCAGTACCTGCATAATTTCCGATCTGATCGATTCCAATGTCACACGTGCTTTTCAGCTCCATGCATCTCTTATGAGAAACACCTTCAATCAGAAGAAACTCAAACTTCATCTTCTTTTTTAATTTTTCAATCGCATTGATTATATCCGCGGTTCCTTTCGCTGTCCGCCGGGTTGGAGAATGGCATACCCGTAAAATTTTATTCTCACGACTGCGCGGTTTGATCTTCTCCGCCTCATAAGGGATCGGGACAAAGATCAAGGAAGGATCTATCTTGGTATGGTCCAGTTCCGAGGTGAAACGCAACTCGGCCCGCTCTCTCAAATACGGGTTCATCCCCCATTTCCGTAAATCACTCCCGAAAAAATGGGTTACGATATGCTTGTTCTTTAATTTCTTAAGGATTCTCCTTCCGTAAATAAAAGGCAGGTCTCCATCAAAATGATAGACATCAAAATCACCGAGCCCGTATCTATACCAGGCATCACGTAAGCGATACAGCCACAAGATATCACGCATTCTGAAAAACATCCGCTGTGACAGAGTTTCTCCCTTTATTTTCAACCTCAACTCATGCTCCAGAACATTTACATTTTCTCTGCCGCTGACCTTTCTGAAAAATCTGATAGAAGAGGAATTCAACAATGGGTAATTAAGTAAAATACCGTCCGGGAACCCTAAACGTGAATGGGTCATTGTGGCAAGAAATCCTTCATCACCGAAGAATTTATGGCTTCGACTCAGAATCCCCGGGACATCCTGAAAATTTTCAAATGTGACGTGCAGTATTCTCACGCTACTTACTCCCTCCTGTGAAAATTCTCTCTGATTTTATTTTCATAAGTTGAAAGAGTTTCCACCATTTTTTTCGATCGAGGATCTTGCGCAACCCCCGTCCTAACCCCTTCCATCCTTTGAACCGCCGTCGATAAATTTCAAGGGCAATATCTTCCAGCTCGGGAAAACCGAGTTGCGGCTGAAGCAACAGAGGGATAGATTCCGACTGTAAAATTCTTCTGGCTCTCTTCTCTGTAAACGGCATGCTCCAGGAAAAGTCTTCAGGAAGCAAGCCGTTCTTCCTTGCATACTCCTCAAGATATGTACCAGGATATATCCTCACACCGGCACCGCTTGCAACGGTTGTTATTTTATCACTGTACTTATCGATGAAACGGAAGGTCTCTCTGACATCCTCCATATTTTCACCGATATGTCCGAATGAGAAAAAGACTTTGGTCTTCAACCCCACATCAAAACATAGATTCAACAACTCTTCCGCCTGTTCCACTGTAAACCCCTTACGCATCAGATTCAAAACCCTCTGGCTCCCAGATTCGACCCCGAAATTCACATAATAGCATCCGGCTTCTTTCATCTTTTCCAAAATGGCCCGGTCTACAGTACCGACTCTAATCTCACATTCCCAGGGAAATGAACGCTTACGTCTCAGTATTTCATCACAGAGTTCTTCAATATGATTCCTCCGCATCGTCAGTGTGCTGTCGAATATCTTCACACCTTTGAAACTGTAATTATCAAAGAGAAAATCTATCTCATCAAGTATCCGACCGGCGGAATGGACCGTCAATTGATGGTTGAACATTCTGCTTGCCGAACAAAAACTGCATTTCGCCAGACAGCCGCGTGAAGTAATGAGTGAAATACCTTTTTTATGAACGAATTCCATATCCAGCGAATATCTCTTCATATCAAGCAGATGATATGCCGGCCTCGGTAAACTATCAAGCGGTTCGACACGCGGGGCAGCGGGATTTTCCTTTATGCCCTCGTCTGTGCGGTAACTGATGCCTCTCACTCCATCAAGATTTTTTTTATTATTCAAAGCATCAATCAGTTCCACAAGTATCTGTTCACCCTCTCCCCTTACCACATAATCCATATCCTTTATATGAGTGAGGGTATCAAAGGCGGTGAATGTGGCATGGACACCGCCGTAGATAACAACAATCTCTCTGTTGAATTTCTTAATCTCCGAAGCCAGACGAAATGACTCAAAACGTGTGTGACTGGTACCTGATATACCGACATAGTTCGGCTGCCATTTGCTCAACCAATAAGAGAGCCCTTTTTCTTCCACTTCGAAATCAAGGATCTTCACTGAATAACCATGTTTTTCGAGATTCGCTGCAATGTACGCCAAGCCCAAGGGCGGCATCGCCTCAAAAAAAGCTCCCTTCTCTCCGGGATTAACAAGCAGTACATCAATCATAGGAGTTATACGGCTATTTTCCGAAAGAATTCTTCAGGGCGTCATTTAACGGCGTCTTGCGGTATCCCAGCATTCTCTCTGCCTTTGCACTGTTACCGGTCAACCCGATCCGCCCCGTCTTTATCTTACCGGCAGAGCCTCCGCACGTATATTTCAATCTGTCAATGAACTCTTCGGTTTCGATCGGGCTGCCGCAGAAATTAAAAACATCATTTTTATCAAGATCACGCGCTTTTATCAGCGGCTCGATGGTATCATCAATAAATGTGGGGCTGATGACATTATACTCGGTTTCAATCTTTCCTTTTGACTTCACCGCATGATGGAGTTCCGAGACAAACCCTTCTTTTAAAGTCTTACCAAAAGGAAAGAAGATCCGTACCGTAATGATTTTGAAATGTTTCTGATAATAACGGAATAAAAATTCGGTTTCAAATTTACTCATCGCATAAAAACTGCGCGGCTTGTACGGACTTGTCTCTTCAAGATTCTTACCTTCGCCGTAAACCTCTCCACTGGAGATATAAATAAATCTCTTGACACCGACCTTCTTCGCCCACTCCAGCAACATCAATGTTGCGCAGGGATTGGCTTTAAAGATTCTCGTAAAAGAACCACTATAGGCTTCATAAACATGATAGACATTCTCCACCCGTCTCGGAAGACTTTTGTCGAGATTCACATCCTTTTCAAACTGCAGAAAGCCGTATTTCAAATTTATCCTGCCCAGGAATGACATCGGTACGTTCTTGGGTGAAGGAAAAACCGTATAAATGGTCTCTCCCTTTTTCAACAACTTCAGAATCAACCCCTCACCGATGCCGAACGGACTGGTGATTAAATTCGCTGCCTCCATGGACAATTATATTCAAAAAAGACCGATTAGTCAATCAAAAACAGGATAGCAACCGCTCGATCAAGATCTCTACAATCTTTTCTGAATTACGGGATATGATTGTGGGTATCAGAGGTTTACCAGAATACAGATTCGCCAGATTATACTCGTTTATCTTCAAAAATCTTCGGACTGCATAGTAGTCAAAAAAAGAAGGGCGATTGAAAAAAGCCTGCGGTACCTGCATTATCAAAGCTTCAAACGACGCCGTCCCTGATGAAACAATTAAAAATTCACAGTCCTTCATCATCTGATAGCGTTCTTCAACAACGATCTCCGCCTTTATCAGTTTTTCTTTTTCCGCCATCAGGGTTCTGAAGAAATCGGCGCTCCTTTGAGAATCGGCTATCAATAAAAAATCGACATCTGTTCTTTTTTGAATGAACCTCTCCATCACCCGTATCATTATCGGTAAGTTTCTCTTGATCTCACTCCTGCGTGAGCCGGGCATAAAACCTATCCGTCGCTTAAAGTTCCGCCGCTGATATTTTTTCAATCCTTTAAGCAGGGGATTTTCAAAATATTCCACCCTGAGATCTTTACTTTTGTAAAAGTTGTATTCAAAAGGGAAAAAAGAAATCGCCCGCTCCACCCATCTTTTTATAAAGTATTTTCTGAACTCACCCCATGCCCATATCTGGGGCGGTGAAAAGAAATATGTACGGATACCCAGTTTTCGGGCATACCTGCACAGCAGCAGGTTCATCCCCGGATAAGCGACCGCAATGAATACCTTTGGCTTAATCTGATAGAGTGCTCGAGCGGTTTGTCGGTATATCCTGCAGTTCCTCAGAAAGGACGAAAGTCCCGCGGAAAAACCGAATGTTTGTAAATCGGTGTAGCCTTCAATGATCTTCACTCCGCTTCTCTGCAACCCATCCCCTCCGACCCCGTAAATTTCCAGGTCTGGATTTTTTCTTCTCAGCTCCCTCGCAATAAAACCACCATACAGATCACCCGACGGTTCACCGACGCAGATAAAGATTGGACCAACGGCGATTTCATCGATCGCCCTCAATTTCATCTCCCTGATAATGATACCTGTACCCTTGTTTTTATCTTCTGAAGATAAAATTCAACAAAATAGTAAGGATTAAAGACACCAGAATACTGGTTGCAATTGGAAGAATCAGAATAAAATTATCGTGTTTTACGACAATATCACCGGGAAGCTTTAAAAAATTGAATTTTGGAAATAAAAAAAGGAGAAGACCGATGATAACAAAAAGAACGCCGACCCCGATAAAAAATCTGGCAATACCATACATATTAAGTGAATCTATTTCTTCTTTTTATCGGAAGATGAACCACCTGTAGCGGTCTGAGGTACTGTCGCCGGAACCTTCGGCTTCTCTCTTTGTGGTTTTACTAAATCCTTCTTTTTCTCTTCCTTCGGCTGCGGTAACCGTGATTTTTTATAATCAGTAACATAGAAACCACTGCCCTTAAAGATCAAACCGACACCGCCGGAGACCAAACGTCTTAACTTACCACGGCACTTGGGACATCTCTGTAGCGGTTTATCCGTTATCTTTTGAAACTCTTCAAAGGTATACTTACACTTGATGCATTCGTATTCGTATGTAGGCATATCATACCTCAAAAAAGAAGTTGGGGGTTAGAATGCCTGAATTCTGCCCCCAACTTCTTAGGTTTCATATTAATAACCGCCGTATCCACCGCCGGGCGGCATGGACGGCGTCTTCTCTTCTTCGGGTTTTTCAACAACAACCGCCTCGGTCGTCACAAGCAGTGACGCAATACTCGAGGCGTTCTGGAGAGCCGATCTCGTAACCTTTGTCGGATCAATGATTCCGGCTGCAACCATATCTTCAAATTTTTCGGTCATTACATTATATCCGATGTTACCGGACTCTTTCTTGACCTGTTCCACGATCACCGATCCTTCCTTACCGGCATTTGCAGCAAGCTGACGCGTCGGTTCCTCAAGTGCTCTCTTCACAATATCAACACCTATCTGCTGGTCACCCTTCAACTTCAATTTTTCAAGGTCAGGAATGGTTCTAATCAAAGCCACACCTCCGCCGGGTACGATACCTTCCTCAACTGCGGCTCTTGTAGCATGAAGAGCATCCTCAACACGCGCCTTCTTCTCTTTCATCGCCACCTCAGTCGCGGCTCCGACATTCAAAACCGCTACTCCGCCGGCAAGTTTCGCCAATCTTTCCTGGAGTTTTTCTTTATCATAATCAGAAGTTGTCTGTTCCATTTCATTACGGATCTGTTGAATCCTCGCCTGAAGATCGGCCTTCTTTCCCGCTCCTTCGACAATGGTCGTGTTCTCTTTATCTATGGTGATCCGTTTCGCCTGACCGAGATCTGAAATCTGGACATTTTCGAGTTTGAGTCCGATATCTTCGGAAATCAACTTTCCTCCAGTGAGAATCGCAATATCTTCAAGCATGGCTCTTCTGCGGTCACCATAGCCCGGAGCTTTTACCGCCGCGACCTGCAGGGTTCCTCTGATTTTATTGACGACCAGAGTTGCAAGCGCTTCGCCCTCGACCTCTTCGGAAATAATCAGAAGGGGTTTTCCTTTCTGAGCGATCTTTTCAAGAATCGGCAATAGATCCTTCATTGCACTGATTTTCTTCTCATAAAGAAGAATATAGGCATCTTCCAGAACACACTCCATGCGATCCGGATTGGTGACAAAATAAGGAGAAAGATAGCCGCGGTCGAACTGCATACCCTCCACGACATCAAGGGTGGTCTCCATACCTTTTGCTTCCTCAACAGTGATTACTCCGTCTTTACCCACCTTATCCATTGCATCTGCGATCAACTTACCGATTGTTTCATCGTTATTGGCGGAAATCGCCGCAACCTGAGCGATATCCGAGCTGCCTTTTATGGATGTCGACAACTTTTTCAAACTCTCGACGACCGTATCCACGGCTTTATCAATACCCTTTTTCACTTCCATCGCATTTGCACCGGCGGTCACGGTCTTCAAACCTTCGCGGTAAATGGCTTCGGCGAGTATCGTCGCGGTGGTTGTACCGTCACCCGCTACATCAGAAGTTTTGGAGGCAACTTCTTTAACCATCTGTGCACCCATATTCTCGAACTTATCCTCAAGGTCGATCTCTTTGGCAACAGTCACGCCGTCCTTTGTAATGGTCGGTGCTCCGAATTTCTTTTCCAGTACGACATTCCTGCCTTTTGGACCAAGAGTAACCTTCACTGCGTCAGATAAAATCTTGACGCCCTCTAAAATCGATCTTCGCGCATCTTCGTTAAATTTTATCTCTTTTGCTGCCATAGTTCTATCTCCTTTTGCTATTTTTCCTTCTCAACTATTCCTAAAACATCATCCTCGCGGATGATTAAATACTCTTTATCAACAATCTTAACCTCAGTTCCTGCATACTTACCAAAGAGTATAGTATCTCCTTTTTTCACATCCAATGGAATCTTATTTCCTTTATCGTCTCTTCGACCATCACCAACAGCAATCACCTTCCCCTGCTGAGGCTTCTCTTTCGCCGTATCAGGGATGATAATACCACCTTTTTTAACCTCTTCTTCAACCCTTTCAACAAGAATGTGATCATGTAGTGGTTTTATTTTCATTTTACCTCCTTATTTTCTCTTTTCCAAAATACCCTTGCCAACTTCTGATCATCAGAGAACTTATACTCCACTTTACCACCGTATGAGTGGTAAAGCATCCTACCAAAATGAACCGCTAAATTCTCCGAGGTGGTCTCAACCCTCACTCCGTCTCCATCTTCATAAATGCCCATAATACGGTCAAGGGGGTTGTGGACGACCTCTTTCTTTTCCTCATTTTTCAACATATTAATGATTTCATTACGTCTATCCTTGAAAAAGTTCCCTGTTATATAGACAATCCCCATTACATAATGATCCTCTTCTTTTCGACAGGCCGGGCATTTATGCCGCTCCACCGCCAGGTTCGGGTCGAAATCAGCTATTCTCTGCCAGCGCCGGTGTTTATAAACCAACCCACAGCGCGGACATAAAGTCGGCTCTTTATAACTCTTTCTCGTAAGATATGGATCTTCGAGATGGGGCTTCAGTCCTCCTCTTATACCTCTGTGCCCTTTTGGCACTTCCAGTCTCCTTTTTTAGTCACAGCACACCTCTTCACCTGTCATCTCTCACACATGGGCGAAACCCGACTTGAACGGGTGACCTTCTGCTTGTAAGGCAGACGCTCTCGCCAGCTGAGCTATTCGCCCTTTAGACAGCATATTATATATAAAAGTTTAGTTTTGTCAACAACGGCAACAGTTCGATTTTTCCTTGATTTTCCAGAGAAAATGGCTATAATCATGAAACCGATATATCATTTTATTTAAAACTTGTCTTTTCATCGCTTTGTTTGATTGAGGGTAGTTTGCAAAACCAACAGGTACACCATTTTTACCTTCTTCCAGGCAAAGTTTTGTTGAGATTTAGGCATTATGGTTTTAGATAAAAAAGGAAAAACCATGAATCCAAAAAAATATCTTGCAACTCTATGTTTAATAATAGCGGCAGGACTTTCTGCCGAAGGTCGTTTTACGGCCGATTACAACCGGCTGGTTCCGAAAATGCTCAATTATCAGGGTTATCTGACCGATACCCTGCAGATTCCAATAGATGATACCCTGGATATGATTTTTCGGATCTATGATGCATCGACCGGCGGTAATGAGTTGTGGAATGAGACCCAGACCGGAGTAATAATTGAGCGTGGGGTCTTCAGTGTGATATTGGGCAGTGTGAATGCGATACCGGATTCGGTCTTTACCGGTGGTACAGACCGCTGGTTGGAGCTTGTGGTCGATGGTGATACGCTGTCTCCGCGCACCCGGATTGTTTCAGTGGGTTATGCCTATACTGCGACCTATTCAGATACTGCGGAATATGCCCGCAATGCTTCTGCGGACAATGACTGGGTCAGGGGGACGCCGGACAGTGTGTTATTCACTGCCAACTATCTCGGCATTGCCCGGGGTGGAGCGGGTAATGTACTTTATGGTGACAGTGCCCATACCCATGTCAACCTCGGGGTTGCCTGTACAACCGGGGTGAGTGGACAAAACTATTGTTATGCCACAATTGGAGGCGGGTATCGCAATGTTGCCAGTGGTTACTATTCAACCGTAGACGGAGGAGTTTGGAATACTGCCAGGGATTCTTTTACAACTATTGGAGGAGGATATTCCAACACCGCCAATAATTCGTATACAACCGTATCAGGAGGATTCCGCAATATTGCTGATAGTAGTAATGCGACTGTAGGTGGAGGATATTTTAACACTGCCAGTGGTTTTTCTGCAACCGTAGGGGGAGGATATGGCAATACTGCTGGAGGTAATTATGCGACCGTGAGTGGAGGAGTTAACAATACTACTATGGATACCTTGGCCACTATAGCGGGAGGAGTCAACAATAAAATTAGAGCTAACTTTGCGACTATAGGCGGAGGAAAGAGTAATTTTGTCTATGGTATTTATGGAATAGTAGCTGGTGGGTACATAGATACAATTAAAGCTTCTTACGGTGGCATTCTTTCAGGCTACAATAATCTTGCAGGTGATTCATTAATTGACACGGCAGCGGTGGTGGTCGGAGGCTGGAATAATTCAGTGACCGCAAAATACACCTTTGTCGGCGGAGGAAAAAACAATACTGCCAGTGGTCATTCTGCGACCGTAGCTGGGGGAGAGGCGGATACATCTGCTGCACCGTATAGTTTTGCCACAAATTACCACACCTTTGTTGATTCTTCTGACACTAACTCCGCGGCCTTCACAACCAGCCATACCACTGCATCAAACCAAGTTCGGGCGGCTGCCTTCTCAACCGGAACCTTGGTCTTCACGATGGACCATCCATCTGACCCGATGAATAAGATCCTCAATCAGTATGCAGTCGGCTCGGATGAAGTTATTCTCTTTTATCGTGGTGTAGTAACCATTGGTTCTGATGGTAAAACGGTCGTTAACCTTCCTGATTATTTTGATAAGATTAATAAAAATCCGATGATTCAGTTGACCGGAGTTGGTTCTTCTGATATTTATGTTGCTGAAGATGTTGCAGGTAACCGCTTTGTGATTGGTGGTAAACCCGGAACCAAGGTTTACTGGACCGTAACTGCGGAGCGGAAGGATGTCCACGCCCGAATTGCAAAGATCCTTACTCCGGTGGAACAACCCAAGACCGACCACCTGATCGGCCATTCATTGGACGACGATGCAATGATCGGCATCTATGACCGCATCAAAACCCAGGGTGATTTCCAGTGGCGCACTGAAGAAGGCAGGCGGGTACATAACGAGTCAAAAATCTCTGAGAGGAAGTAAGTTAGGGTAAAAAAGGCATTGCGGAATAAAACCATTTCGGATTTCGGAATTCGGATTTGGAAAAGATTTAGTCATTAAATCATTGGTCATTGAATCATTGAAAAACCAGAAAAACCATTTTCGTACCACTTCGTAAACTTATTTCACGGGCAATTCAGGGTTGACTTACTCAAGAACCTCTTTATAATTAAGGTATAATGAAATAGTTGAACTTTTTTCATCGCTTTGTTTGATTGAGGGTAGTTTGCAAAACCAACAGGTACACCATTTTTACCTTCTTCCAGGCAAAGTTTTGTTGAGATTTAGGCATTATGGTTTTAGATAAAAAAGGAAAAACCATGAATCCAAAAAAATATCTTGCAACTCTATGTTTAATAATAGCGGCAGGACTTTCTGCCGAAGGTCGTTTTACGGCCGATTACAACCGGCTGGTTCCGAAAATGCTCAATTATCAGGGTTATCTGACCGATACCCTGCAGATTCCAATAGATGATACCCTGGAT
>DRIG01000110.1 GCA_011052815.1 candidate division WOR-3 bacterium
CGTCACCGGCGAGATTACTGTATCCGGAAAGGGCACCGCTGTAATGACCGTTAACCGTATCGGCGTAACCGCCGCAAATCGCGGTATAGTAATTATTGGCAGTATTAACCCTTCCGCCTGCAACAACCGATGTATAACCATTCGCCTTGTTCATATATCCACCGCCCACAATCGAGGAAGTTCCAGCTGTACTATTGCTCCAGCCGCCGTTGACCGTCGAATAAGAACCGCCGGCAGTGTTGTCACCTCCTCCACTTACTGTTGAATAAGAATTAGTCGCAATGTTTCCACTGCCACCTGCGACCACAGAATAATCACCACGGGCAGAATTGGAATCAGCAGCAGTTGAACCTCCACCACCACTGACCACTGAGTATAAACCACGGGCATTATTGTTCTTACCACCACCGACAAAACTATATCTCGCAGTCGCCGAATTGTCCCAACCGCCGGATACTACCGCAGCAGTATCTGACGGAGAATCTCCTGCTTCATTGCTATATCCACCGCCGATAAACGAACGAAAACCATCCGCCTCGTTGCTGCGGCCACCGCATACAGCCGATGCCTGTCCTGTAGTGTAATTGTAGTGTCCTGAACCGATGAAAGAATATTGACCTCTTGCTTTGTTTCTTATACCATTTACAACCGCAGCATAACTTGAATCAGCAAGATTCCCATAACCGCCGCATATCACTAAATAAGTCCAGTTAGAACCGTCCGTTCCTGTGGTACAGGCATATCCTCCGAAATTAAGATGACGATACACATAATCACCGTAAAGAATATTACCGACTCCACCACGGGCAACACCAAGTGCTTTGGTGGTGAATAAAACACTGTCTGGACTACCCCGTATCCAATCATTATCCTCTATATCTGCCCAGGAAAGCTGGCCGCTGCCGTCTGTCACCATCGCCTGGTTTGCAAACCCGTCAGCCGCCGGGAACTCATAGCCTGTAGACTCATCGCCGAACCGAATATGCGGCATATCCACCATAAAGGTCGAATCCTGAGTTAATTTGCTGGTAATACCGAAAAGATAAGAATAACTAGCACCCGCAGCAATTGTATCCGCATAGCCACCCAGAATCGCTGAATAAGCTGACTCGATAAAATTAGCATTTCCACCCCCTATGACTGCATAAGGACTACCTGCTGTATTGTTATATCCACCTGATATTACTGCATAATTATAGTCGGCGGAATTATTCCTTCCACCAGCCACAACAGCAGCGTATGCTCCGGCAGTATTATCTCTTCCACCGGAAATAACCGAATAATCACCACCCGCATCATTGCTGAGCCCGCCAGCAACAACTGTATGACTGTGGCTGGTGGTATTACTGGCTCCACCACCAATAAATGATTGATAACCACCGCCAGTATTACCAGATCCACCACCTACAAAAGAAGATGCCCCATAGGCACGGTTTTGATAGCCGCCGACAACAGTACTATATGAAGAATCACCCCTATTGTTATAACCACCGCAGACAGTGATATAAGAATAGTTCTCGCCATCCACACCGGTGGCGCATTGAAACCCCCCAAGATTCGTGTGGGTATAAGTATTGGTTCCATAAAGCACATTCCCGGCTCCACCCCGAGCAACACCCCATCTGTTCTTCGTATACAGTACTGAATCGGACACTGTCCACTTAGACCAGGAAGAACCACTGGTCCAGGAAAGCTGGCCGCTGCCGTCTGTCACCATCACCTGATCCGCAGCCCCGTCAGCCGCCGGAAACTCATAGCCTGTAGACTCGTCGCCGAACCGAATATGCGGCATATCCACCATAAAGGTCGAATCCTGAGTTAATTTGCCGGCGATACCGAAAAGGTAAGAATAACCAGCACCCGTAGTAATCGTATCCGCATAACCACCGAGAATCGCCGAATAACTACCTCCAACATAATTCTGGCTTCCACCCCCGATTGTTCCATAATAAGCCGAGCAATTATTATTATCTCCACCACTGACCACACCGTAGTTCCCAGAAACCTCATTACTCTCACCACCACCTATTGTGGCATATCGGTTAATGACTGTATTATCTTGGCCACCTCCGATCGTAGCACAGGCGTCTTCAGCACTGTTGTTCCAGCCGCCGCTTATCGTTGCATACCAATGGCTTGCTGTATTACTCTCGCCGCCGCCGATTACAGCGTACGCACTATCAGCAGTGTTACTGCTCCCGCCGCTGATGGTCGCTCCATTCCAGGCGGCGATATTTCCATATCCTCCAGTTACAGTGCAGTAGACTAAATCTTCCCCGCTGGTGCCTGTGGTGCAGGCTATACCAAGATTTGTGTGGGTATAAACATCATTACCAAAAAGCATATTACCTGCTCCGCCCCGGGCAATACCGAGATAATCAGCGGTAAAGAGCACTGAATCGAGCGGCGCACTACCTCTGGTCCAATCATTGTCCGCCGTTGCATTACGCGCATACTCCGCAGTATCTGAATAGGTCGCAGTATAGGCATAACCCACTGATGTAATCCGCGTGCGCGGTGACAAGACCTCTCCTCCCACAGTCAACTCCAACCAGCGCGCCGTATCGACGGTGAAAACCGAATCCGGTATCGCATTCACACTCCCCAACAACACACTGAATACCCCGCGTTCGATGATCACGCCGGTCTGGGTTTCATTCCACAACTCGTTACCACCGCTTGATGCATCATAAATCTTGAAGACCATATCCAGCGTGTCATCAAGCGGGATCTGCAGGGTATCGGTCAGATATCCCTGGTAATTGAGCAATTGCGGTACTGAACGCTCTGAAGGTGTACCAATGGAAAAACCATGCTGGCTATAAGCAACAGCCGTTAATACAATCATAAAAAAAACGCTTAAGAACAAAGGTCTTTTATTCATTTTCTCTCCTTTCGACCATACTTATCCCATTCTTTTTTAAGTTTGACATTACCCCCTTTTTTTCAAAGATCCGGGCATTAACCCGAAAAATTCATTCTCGACGGGAATTATAACAAATCCGGTTGAACATCGAAATATCATACTTTTCGATTTATCTCTTCTTCACCCTGCTTTTCTTGGTGGATAAAACCACTTTTCTGAATTCATAACCACAACTGCTGCAGTAGTAAGACAGGGGATTCACGATGGTGTGACCGCATTCAGGACATTCTGAGATTAATCTGCAACCGCATAAAGGACAATAATTCTGGTTTCCGTCACCGAAAAAATTGCATCTGGGACATAAAGAAATTTTCACATAGAATTATAGTTTGTTGTTATTAGAATTTTATTAGAATAGAACCAAAAACAAATTATAAAAAACAGTAAAGGAAATCAAAAGCTAATGGAGACCCCTTATTTTTTCGATTATTTTTTTTGTCTCGATTGAAGGTTCTATCCCTACGCTGTTTTTAAGGATGGAAACGAGCCTTTCGTATTGACGGAAGGCTTTTACTCTCTCTCCCAATTCAACATAAGAATGAATAATTATCCGATGTGCCGTCTCATTTATCGGATCTTTTTCCAGAAGTCGATAACAACATCGTATCGCTTCAAAATACTCAAATTTTTTACAAAAACGATTTGCGAGCCAGATTGTCAATTCTTCAATCTTGGAATTTATCTGTAAACGTTTCGTCTCGACGATTCGATTATGGAATTCAGGCAGAAAATTACCCGCCGAGATTTTCAGTGCCTCATCCGCATATTTCTGTGCCTGATGTATTTTATTATATCTCAAGTTCTGTTTATATTTCTGATATCGCTTTTCAAAAGTCCATAAATCAAAGCCGATTTTTTCTCTATCAACAAAATATACTTTATCCTGATGAATGATATAACCGGCACCGAGCACCTCACGTAATGTCGAAAGAGTAAAATGGAAGTTGTTCCTGGCTTCTCTGGTACCGAACTCAGGCCAGAGAATCAATGCAAGCTCCTCCCAGGTCATCCCCCCTGTCTCTGTGCCGACCAATAATAGACAAAACATTTCACGTGCCTTCGCTGATTTCCATTCGCGGCTCGTTAAAACATCCATCTTCTCGGAACGACTTACTTTAAGCCCCCCGAAAGATCTTACCACCAACCTTTCTCTTTCAGACGGCAGAGTAATCTTCTCCGATAATCCTGTATTCCGACTCCATCGAATATAAGCAACCGCCTTCGGCACCGCTTTTATTTTATTCAACACCGCTATACCTTCCTTGAATATCCCGACATCCTGCAAAAAAATTCCGGTCTCACAAAGCATCAACCCTAAACAACTGAACGCCTTATGCTTTTTCAAAATCTCTGTTCCTTTCCTAACATTGCTTAAAGACGACTTTTTACCGTCAACCAGGTGGTCCATAATACCCTTTAAAATCAGAGCCATCGCAAATTCAATGTTTAAACCATATTTTGCCGATAATTTAAGCGCCTTAGTTATAAAACCCTTCATCCTCTTATATTCCTTCAACCTTAAATAATATTTCGCCCATAAAATATGAAGATTAACAATCCATTCCTCCTGGCCATCCACATCAGGAACCGTAGTGGAGTATTCTTTCAAAATCGCGTAAGCTTCATTCAATCGGCCCGATTCGATCAGAGTATTGGCTTTGCCGATATTACAGGAAAATCTGTGATATTCCTTACCCGTACATTCAATCGCTTTATCAAAGTACCTTCGGGAATCATCATATTTCCCTTCAAAGTAAGTGCAGATCGCCATAGCTTCCCAGAGAATGGGTAATTTATATTCTCTGCCGCTGGTATAAATCATCTGCTGATAATATGAAAACAATTCATAAGCTTCCTTGAAACGACCCATTTTGGAAAATGTCGAAGCGATGTTCACCTGTGCAACCGCTCTTATACCGGAATGGCCGAATCTCTCCGCAATAGTAATCAACTCATTAAAATGTTCTAAAGCGGTTTCATAATTCCCTTCCCGATAGTATATCAGACCGAGCGTATTGAGACCGTAACTGAATGCAACGAAGTTATCCTCAGGAGTATATTCCTTGAGTAATCTTTTGATCATAGTACGGGCTTTTTCAACCTTACCGATGCGTCTCAAGACGAAACAATGACTTATTTTCAAACGAAATACTATCTTTTTAGGGATATTATAACTACCGAGCATCACGAATATTTTCTTTATATACTTTTCCGCCTCTCGGAAACGAAATTGATTATATAGGCTGCGATAAGCGGCTATGTATAGATCGACAGCCAACCGGATGAGTCCGAAACGGATAAGCCGACGTGTGATATCCGACGCCTCATCAGAATCAACAAATTTGTCATTTAAAGTCTGCTCCAGAATATAGAAGTGTGCTTTTATAATCACCGCACCGAGGGAATATTCTTTTTTGCATCTGTTGATCATTGCCAGAGCCAATTTATAATAACTGCAGGCGCTCGCCAGGTCGCCTTTGTTTTCCTGCATTCTGGCTGCATTGAATACCAGACGGCATAACTTCATATTAATCTCTCTTTTGAGAAGCAACGCCGTTGCATGCCGGGCTCTTAAGTTAAATTCGTAAGGAACGGCTTTTTCCAAAATTCTGGCGATATGTCGATGGAGAATACGCCTTCTTTTCTGTGGAATATCCTTCCGTATTACTTCCTGCTGGATAGGATGCAGGAACTGAACGCAATTTGTCTCTATAACGGGGATTAAATAACGTTCGTAGAGTTTCGCCAGGATTCCTTCCATCTGTTTCTTTGACAGACGTAGAACTTTCCTCACCAAATCAGGATCGAACTGTTCTCCCAACAACGAAGAAACTTCAAGGAATGAAACCTCTTCTCTATCTATCTTCTTTATCCTGCGGGCGAATATTTTCTTCAAACTGTGAGGCATCTTTATATTTCTGTAGCCTCTCTTGATCTTCCATCTTTTATCTTCTTCAGAAAAAGAGAGCACATTACTACCACACAATTCCTTCAGCAGTTCTTTTATAAAAAACGGATTTCCTCTGGTAATATCATAAATCCAACGGCAAAACTTGGACGACAAATCCTCTTGAAAGATCGAACAGACCAATCTCACGGTCTCACCCAGGGGAAGTCTTTCGAGCCTGACAGGAAATAAGTTCAGTTTTTCATTCAGGGAGAAATGAGAGCTTTTAAATCCACCCCTCATTCCGTCGGTAAAACATAGAATGAAGAACAGGGGTTTGTCACTGATCCTCTCTATTATGAACTCAAGAAGTTTCCTTGCCGAAGGTTGTAAAAGATGGGCATCATCAATAAAAATAAGTGTGGGTTTCAATCTTGAAATATTTTCAATGACCTGGTAGACGGCGGAAAACAACTCAAGTTCAGTGGCTGCAGCCGGTTCTATCTCCATGGGATAGAACACCTTTAATTGCGGTAATATCTTAAAAATCACGGGGGCATTATCCATAGTGATGAAGTTCGTGATTATCCGAGTATTATAATCAAAATGCTGCAGGGACTGTTCGATGATTGTATTAAAAGGTTCAATAAAATAGTTGTCAGTATCATGAGCTTTCACCCTGAAAGTAAAAAACTCGAATTGACTGATACCATCCAGAAATTTTTCAACCAGCCTCGTCTTTCCGACACCGCTCTCGCCGTATATTAATACAGCCCGGCCCTCGTTTTCAAAAACTCTGTTGAAATGCTCCCGTAATTCAAGCATAATTTCATTTCTACCGATGAACGGCAACGGTTCCCTGTTCAAAAGTCGGCGATAAGTGGTAATGGGTTTTCTGCTGCTGTTTCGGGAAATCAACATATTCAACCTTTAATTATTACCAACGGCTTTTCTTTTAATGAAAGGAAGAGTCTACCTATCGGTAGAGAATTATTTTTTGACCCGATGTATATGCTGTATGAAATATTGTAGTCAATGACTTCAGAAGTTGTTTCGATAAGCACCTCGATGTCATTTAAAAAATCAATTGTGTAATTTTATCAAAAATCCAGTATATGTCAAGGTATATATACAAACGGCTGGGGTACAAAACTGAGGATCAAAACAAACAGAGGGATTAATGCCGCGCGCTTTTCCCTGTCACTCAACGGTGTGATTGCATCCTGGATTATCGGATCGCGTCGGGCGAAGAAAAACGCCAGTATTCCCCAGATAAACCAGCCGAACCATAAAAACCCCAGCGCGACGAGAATTGCACCGATAGGAATGTACATAAATCGACGTTTTTTTAAAAAAAGACTGTACCCGATATGACCGCCGTCGAGCTGCCCCACAGGAATAAGATTCATCGATGTCACGAGAAGCCCCAACCACCCGGCGAAAGCCATCGGATGAAGTAATACTGTAGCATTCGGCGGCATGGCTGGATGAATAATCTTCGTGAGAAGATAAAACAGTAATGAGTCGCCAAGCTGTAAAAAACCACCACCCTGGGGAACTACCGTGACTTTGGATAGGGCGATTCCGATAATCGTTATGGGAAGGGCGACGATGAAACCGGCAAGCGGCCCTGCCATTCCCACTCGTAAAAGAGAACTGCGTGACGGTACAATGGACTTCATCCTGATGATTGCTCCGAAGGTGCCGATAAAATGGAAAGGAATCGGAATGAAATAAGGGAGGGTCGTAATCATCCCGGCGTTTCTGGAAACAAAATAATGGCCTAATTCATGGCAGGTGAGAATCGCCATTATCGAAAAAGAGAATACAACACCACCGGAAATACTGCCTGAATTCAAATAACCGGCGAATATCGTTGAACCGATCGTGGCGATGAAAAGAATTATATTGAGCCAATATTTAGGTTTGTCCTCGACCTTTTTGAATATTCCGAAGCGGACAATATGTTTTTCATCCTCAATATCAAACAGGGGGGTATATTCAGTCTGAGAAAAATATTCTTTTATTTCCCGAATTGTCCGCTCAAGCGGAGCAGCGAGCACACCTTTAACCGCGGTCATCATCGGTTCGTTTGTCACTTCTTCAATCGACATTTTATACTGAAGAAAATCCAGTATCTCTTCGACTTCAGTAAACATATCAATCCTCTTTATGAGTAACGGATTCAACCATTTCTTTTAAGATGCAGCAACAAAAGAAGAATGTCTGACGGACCGATACCCTGAATTCTCGATGCCTGGTCGAGATTCACCGGTTTTACATCATTCAATTTACTCTTCGCTTCATTCGACAATCCTTTGATTTCCGAATAACTGAAATTCCTGGGAATGCGCACCCTTTCAAGTTCTTGAAGGCGTTCGATCAACTCTTCTTCCCTTTTTATATAACCTTCATATTTTGTTTCGATCTCCAGGCGCCGTCCGACATCTGCCGTGAATTCCAACCCGCCCATCTGCATGATATCCTGATAGTGAATACCCGGCCTTTTAAGGAGTTGAAAAAGGGTCTGGCCGCCGCGCTCTTCCGGTATCTCTTTCTCGTTTTTCGCTCGTAAAACAGGATTCGCGGTCTCCGGCTTAACAACGACGCTCTTGACCTTTTCCAGTGCCGCGTCGACCTCTTCTCTCTCTTTTTTGAACGGTTCATACTCCTCTGGTTTTATCAAACCGTATTTCACACCGTAATGCATCAATCGATCAGCTACATTATCAATGCGTAAAAGTAACCTGTGCTCTGCCAGGGAAGTAAACATCCGATACGGCTCCTCGGTATTCTTGGTGGTCAAATCATCTATAAGCACACCGATATACGCCTCATATCGTTTCAGGATAAAAGGCTTTTCATCACGCAGCTTAAGGACCGCATTAATGCCCGCCATAAATCCCTGGGCGGCGGCTTCTTCATACCCCGATGTGCCGTTTATCTGACCGGCGCAGAAAAGATTTTTCACTATTTTGGTCTCGAGACTCGGGTATAACTGAATGGGAAAAACAAAATCGTATTCCACGGCATAACCGGGACGGGTGATCTCCACATTCTCCAGGCCTTGAATTGTATGAAGCATTTCAATCTGAACATCATACGGCAGGGATGTTGCGAGGCCGTTAAGATAGAATTCACCGGAGCTGCGACCTTCAGGTTCGATAAAGACAAGATGCGAATCACGGTCCGCGAAACGGACGACCTTTGTCTCAATTGAAGGGCAATAACGCGGGCCCGTGCCGATGATCTTACCTGTATACAGAGGCGAACGATCAAGATTCTTCTTTATGATTTCATGCGTCCTGCGGTTTGTGTGGGTGATATAACAGGGTAGTTGTTCGGAAACCGATTCCCTGCTGCGGAATGAAAACAAGAAAGGCTCTTCATCACCATCCTGACGCCGTAGTTCAGAAGTATCAATACTGTTCTTGGCAATACGCGGTGAGGTGCCGGTCTTCAACCTGCCGAGCGCCAAACCGATCTTCTTTAAAGAATCACTCAAAGAAGAAGAATGTGCTTCGGCGAGTCTGCCTCCGGCAAAACTTTTCAAGCCGATATGCATCAATCCGTTGAGAAAAGTTCCGGTGGTGAGAATCACCACCTTTGCTTTATATTCATTGCTGATAGCGGTCCTTACTCCGTATATCATATCGTGTTCAACAAGAATTTCACTCACCTCTTCTTGTTTTATGATGATATTCGGCTCCTTCTCCAATACCTTGCGGGCGAGTTCCTTATACTGCAGACGGTCGTTCTGGGAACGCGGCGACCAGACCGCCGGCCCTTTTGAGCGATTTAAAATCCTGCACTGAACCGCTGTCTGATCGGCGAGAATCCCGATCTGTCCACCGAGCACATCAACCTCTTTCACAAGATGTCCCTTTGCAAGACCACCGATCGAAGGATTGCAGGACATCTGCCCGATCGTATCGATGTTCAAGGTCAACAAAAGTACACTATAACCGAGCCGCGCCGGAACCAGGGCTGCCTCGATCCCGGCATGCCCGCCGCCCACGACAATAACATCAAACCGACCCTCATAACCCATATATATAAAATATAATGAAATTTCCCCGAAAATCAATAAGTTTAGACAGAAAAAACAACCATTGACAGAAGTGTTTGTGTGGATATACTTATATCATGGCATTGGCTGATATTACGGAAAAACAGAAAGAAGAGAGAAAGCGTGAAAAAAGACTTGTGCATTTCACCAATACGATCACCCGCGACTTTCTGGACTCCAAATTTTTCAAAAGCAGAACAAAAAAAACTCGAGAATACGCCGATTATTTTGTAAAAAGTTTTCTGGATTATCTTTTCTTCGAACTCCACAAAGAAATAAAAGAACTGCATCAATCACACATCCAGCACTTTATGCTTGAATATGCACCGAGAAGACTGACCTTTCCCGGTGAATCGTCGAAAAACGCCGTAGCGACCCTGACCGGTCTGTTAAGTTTCCTGGAAGAAAAAGGACACATCCACAACAGTTCGGTTTTGATCAAAGAGGTCAAAAAACATAATCGGGCTTTTTTGAAATTACTCCCCAAAAAGAAGAAAACAGCTAAAAAGACTCCAACAAAAAAGAAAAAAAGTACTGGAAAAGGTCCTGCTGAAATCACTCGGTTCAGCGGGGTCGGAAGAAACGACCCCTGCCCCTGCGGCAGCGGTAAAAAATACAAGAAGTGCTGCGGCAGGCCTAAATAAACAATTGTAGTTTTAAAAAACCGGAATAGTTCCCTCTAAACCTTTTCTTTCTTTGCCGACAACAGTGTAACAATAACCGCACAGATGAAGGCGACGATGAAAGTGATGAATGTCGTAGCGATAATCTTATCCCATCCGGTGATCATCCACAATACCGTTACGATAAAACCGGCTACCAAGGAGCCAATCACTCCGGCGCCGTTGAAACGTTTCCAGAAAAAGGAAAGTATCACCGCCGGAGAAAAAGAACATCCGATACCCGCCCAGGCGAAATGTACTATCGTGTAGATTAAACTTTTCGAAGTAAATGCCAGAACGAGCGCTACGATACCCACAATCAAAATGGTGATACGTGATATCAAAACCAATCTTCGGTCATCCACTTTTTTGTTTAGCGCCTTATGGATGACATCCTCACTTATGGAAGACGTGGCGATCAAAAGCTGGGAATCAGCCGTCGACATCATCGCGGCGACCGCACCGGCGAGCAGAATACCGGCGAGCCAGGCGGGCATCAGTTTCATCAACATAAAGGGAAGAATCTGTTCCGGATCAGAAACCGCACCCTGGCCGTAAAGTGTTATCGCGGACAATCCCAGCAGAATGGCGCCTGTATATGCAAGAATCGTCCACACAATGGCGATCCGCGCCCCGAGCATAACCTCTTTATCACCGCGCATCGCCATCCAGCGGGCATCAAGTTGAGGCTGTCCTCCCAGATATCCGAAGAACCAGGAAAAATTATTGACGATCAATGTTCCTACGGCAAAGCCGACCGCACCGCCGGTCCACGAATTTATACCGGTGCCGGCGGCAGCAAGGGCGCTGCCCATTGAAAGACCGCTGCGGCTGATAACAATCAAAGCGACGATCGGAGTGACAACCAATGTAATGAACATCAGAATCGCCTGCAGGACGTCTGTCCACACCACTGAGAAAAACCCGCCGGCCATTGCATAAAGAACAACGACGACTGCAGATATGATAATACCTGTAGTTACAGGAATACCGAATGTTATATTCAAGGTTTTACCGCCGCCACTGAACTGTGCCGCAACGTACAGAATAAAAAAGAAAATTATTATCACAGAAGAAAACCAGCGGATGAACTTACTCTGATCCCGGTATTTTGCGGCGAAGTAATCCGGCAGGGTAAGGGTTTCATATTTATCCCTTTCCCTTCTGAATCCACGGGCGAGCCAGAGCCAGGATACGACGATTCCGGAAACACAACCCAGGGCGATCCAGATTGAAGAAACTCCGGACGCGAATGCGAAACCGGTCAGCCCCAATAAACACCACGCAGATTCACCGGTCGCCCGTTCTGAAAGGGCAAGCGCCCAACCGGGAATCTTCTTTCCGCCGAGATGAAAATCAGCCTGACTCATCTTCTTCCGGGCGAAATACAAACCAATGCCCAACATCAGCACCAGATATATGACAAACTCGGCCATAATGACAGTGTTGTTCATTCCATCCCCCTTTTTATAATAAAATATTCTTTAATATAAAGAAACAAAACCTTTTTTCCTGCCGTAGCGGTCCATAGCCAAAAATACTGCCATTCCAAAACTGACCCATATGATCAGAATCAAACAGAGCCGTAGAAGAATCGTTCCCATACTGATATCGAGATACTCACCAAGAAGGAGATGCCGCACTCCCATTACGCCGTAGGTTGTGGGTAACAACAATGAAACCTTTCTCAAAAAAATCGGCAGGACACTGAGAGGATAGGCGATGGGAGTGACGATAATCATCAAAGTACTCAATGCCTCGGATATAACCCACCACTGTTTCAAACCGATGGTGAGACCCGCTATCAATACACCCAGACCATAAAGCCCGATAATCATCAAAGCGACAATGAGCAGCATCAGGGCGATACCGGTGGTCTTAAAGACTATCGCAAAGAATACGGTGACGACGACCGCCTGCAAAAGCATGATCAAACCCTGATGGCATGTAGAATGGGCGGCCATCCCCGCAACATATACCCAGCGCGGAACAGGTGCAGCGAAGATCGTATCAAGCGTTCCATACCACTGCTCTTTGCGCAAAGACCAGCCCATTGCCCAGCAGGCGGTATTCAAAAAACCCATAATAAGATAACCGACGAATGTATACGCAATCATATCACTCACACCGGTCATACTTCTGAGATGTTCGGAAAAACGGCCGCCGAGAAGTGCAACTCCGTAGAGAAAATAAGGCAGCAGATAAACAAAAGGAGCAAGAAACTGTCTGATGAAATCAGGTTTATACTTCCACTCGATACGCCACTCTTTCATATTTTCGGCATTAATCGCACGCAGATAATGAATGATTCTCTGCATTATCCTCCTTTTAATAATGTGCCAATGTTCCTTTTGTCTTGGTCCTCTTCTCAATCCGCATGAAAATCCAGAGACCAACCGGGACAATGATCGCATCGATTGCAATAAGAATCAGACTGTTCTTCCAAAAATCAAAGTCAATACCGAGCAGGATTCCCCGCAAGGCGACAAGAGCATAGGTCAACGGGATAAAAATACTCACCGCACGGGTGATCGGATGCACTTCAACCGGATAACGTATCGGCGTGAAAAGAAAGAGGATGTACTCAAAAAGATGAAGAATACCCTGGGATTCTTTTATGAGCAGGGTAAGCGCCGAAGCGATAAACCCAACTCCGTAAAGGCCGATCATCAACAGAACGAGAAAAAATATAATGGGGACGACTTTATGAAGAGTTATATCCAGACCGAAGATAAAAACACAGATCAACACCTGGATAACGACAAAGACGGTTGAAAGTATTGAATTATACAACCCTTTTCCTAAAAGGATATATACCGGCTTAACCGGCGACGACAGGATATGCTCAAGTGTTCCGTAGAACATCTCATTTCGCAATGCATTACCCATACTCCATACCGCGGTGAACATATAGGTACTGAAGATACCTCCGATCAAAACATAAGGAATATATTCGCCGGTGCCGGCGAGGTTGCTGAATGCCGTACTCTGCAGCCCGCCGACAAGCGCCTTACCTTGAAACACCAAAGGCACCACCCAGAGCAACGGTGAAATAATCCAGAAGGCGATCTCAGCGGGATATGCCAGGAGAATCTTCAAATCTTTTCTGATCTCTTCAAAGATGATTCTCATAATAAACTATTTATCTCCTTCACGTTGTCCTGTGTGGTCCTTTAAGCTGGCGCCTGTAAGGTGGACGAAAACATCCTCCAATGTCGGAGAAGTGACAATCACAGATAATATCTTGGCTCGGTCGCGGATTTTGTTGATAAGCTTACTCAATTCCTCTTCAGGGTTTTCAGTACTGAGTCTGACATAGGTGAAGCCGTTATCCTTGGTGATATGGATATTCGAAAAGCCCTGGATTGAATCAAAGATTTGCGGTTCAATAATCCCGAGGCATTTAACCTCCAGCACCTGTTCTTGAGGTAATCTTTTCTTCAACAACAGAGGTGTATCGAGCGCCTTTATCTTTCCATTATACATAAATGCAATACGCTCACACAACTCGTCGGCTTCATCCATATAATGGGTCGTCAAGAGAATGGTCTTTCCTAATCTTTTATGGAGTTCATCTTTAATAAAACCGCGGATGAATCTGGCAAAATACGGATCCAGACCCAGGGTCGGTTCATCAATCAACAGAATGGGCGGATCATGAATCAAGGTGCGGGCGATCGATAATTTCTGTTTCATCCCTGACGACAGCTTTTCAACCCTCTCATTGGCTTTATTCTTCAAATCCATCAATTCGAGCAAGTAGTCAATTCGCTCGGCGGTCTTTTTCCTGGACACGCCATACAGAGCGGCAAAATACTTAAGGTTTTCCACCGGTGTCAATTTCCAGTACAAAGACCTCTCTCCACCGGTCAGCACCCCGATTAAACGCCGCACTCCTAAGGGATCTTTCAAAACATCAGCACCGCCCACGACTGCGGTTCCAGAATCAGGAATAAGCAGGGTTGATATACACTTGATGAGCGTTGTCTTTCCCGCACCATTGGGACCGAGTAAACCGAAGAGTTCTCCTTCTTTAATTTCAAAACTGACCTGATCCACGGCGCGGACTTCGTCACTGCGTCCTTTTTTGAAAAGCTTGACCAGTTCCTTGATTATGATGTTCTTCTCTCTCGACATAGGAATAATATTATTCAATTATCAGTATTATGCAAGACTGAATATCTTATCTCTCTGCCTGCTTTTAGATTGACTAAGACCTAAAATATATATATAATAAGTAAGATATGAAACTCAAAAAAGGCTTAGGTTTGCTGGATGTCTTTGCAATCGCCGCCGGTGCGATGATCAGTTCCGGACTCTTTATCCTTCCTGGTCTGGCTTTTGCCCGGGCTGGTCCGGGAATGATTCTTTCGTATATCATCGCCGGTCTGCTATTCATCCCTTCGATCTTCAGCACAATCGAACTTGTTACCGCAATGCCCAAAAGCGGCGGCGATTATTTTTATATTACACGAAGTATGGGATTCGCGACCGGCACAATCGCAGGATTCGCCAGCTGGTTTTCACTCAGCCTGAAAAGCGCCTTTGCCCTCGTCGGAATGGGACTCTTCACCCTGCTCATTAACCCGGGTTTCAGTATGTGGCAAATAAAACTCATTGCTGTCTTCTTGTGTCTCATATTTATGTGTATAAATATCCTCGGCATCAGAGAAGCAGGTATTACGCAAATCTTTCTCGTCCTGTTCCTCGTACTAATTCTTTCACTCTATGTCCTGCGGGGAATCATCAGCATAGATCCCCGGCGGTTCACTCCTCTTATGCCCTATGGATTCTTCCCGGTTCTGTCCACAGCCGGGCTTGTCTTCATCTCTTTCGGTGGTCTGACAAAAGTGGCGAGCGTCGCCGAAGAAATCCATAATCCAAAAATAAATATCCCTTTTGGTATGATTCTGGCCTATTTCGTCGTATTGCTTCTCTACGGTTCAACGATCCTCGTCACCACTGGCGTGCTTGAACCCGCAATACTGAAGAATTCTCTGACACCGATCTCCGATGGAGCAAGAACTTTCTGGGGGACAAAAGGTGTGATAATCACCGCGATTGCTGCACTACTTGCTTTCATCTCCACGGCAAATGCCGGAATCATGTCGGCATCCCGCTATCCCATGGCGATGAGTCGGGACCATCTGCTGCCGAAATTTTTCCGTAAAATCAACAAAAGATTCAAAACCCCACATACGGCGATAATCTTTACTACACTATTCATGGTCGCCATTATTCTATTCTTGAACCTGCGGATATTAGTCGAAGCGGCTTCCACAATGCTTCTACTGCTCTTCATCTCAGCAAATCTCGCTGTAATCGTAATGCGTGAGAGTAAACTCCAGAATTATCAACCATCGTTTCGGGCTCCCTTATATCCGTATCTCCAACTCTTCGCCATCATCAGCTATGGATTTTTAATCTTTGAAATGGGTAAAGAAACACTCATAATAACCGTCTTATTCATTACGACGGCACTGTTATGGTACTTCATATATGTAAGACGATCAATCAGCCGGGATTCAGCACTTATGTATCTTGTCGAACGTATCACGGATCGACAGATTGTAACTGATACATTAAAAGACGAACTGCGTGAAATCGTCAAAGAACGGGAGCAGATAATTGAGGATGAATTCGACCGTCTGATCAAGGATGCGGTGATCATAGACATTCCCAATCGGATAACCTTTAAAGAATTCATCAAAATCGCCGCCGAGAAAATAAACGAGAGGTTATCTGTCAATACAGAAACATTAATGAAACTGTTTATTGAACGGGAAAAACAGTCCTGTACCGCACTGCGTCCCGGTCTCGCCATCCCCCACATCGTTATCAAAGGAACTGAAAAATTCGAGGTTCTCCTTGTACGGGCGAAAGACGGCATCGTCTTCCCTGATGCAAAAGAACCCGTACATATCGTCTTTATCCTCGTCGGTACCAAAGATATGAGAAACCTCCATCTGAGGGCGCTCATGGCTATTGCCCAGCTCACCCAGCAGAATGATTTTGACAGACAATGGCTCAACGCCAAAACCACAGATGACCTCAGAGATATCTTACTCCTGGGCAAACGGAAACGCCATTAACCCCGGAAAGATTTAATTCACAATCAATCAGAATGTAGTAATCAATTCGACAATTTGAAAATTGTCAAATTAAGAAATCATCGAATCAAAAAAAATATATCTATCCAATGACATCCGACAAATAAACCGTACTGTTTCATCCGGGAGAAACAGAATATAGCGGATCGTCTGATATTCATCATTTTGTAAATCAGGCAAACCAGATACTTGACTTTATCGAATTAAAGAATAAAATTGATTATGATAGGCATCGGTTATGATATCCATCGTCTTGTTCAGGGTCGTAAATTATACTTGGGAGGGATAGAGATAGATTTTGACAAAGGCCTGCTCGGCCATTCTGACGGTGATGTGCTGATCCATGCAATCTGCGATGCACTCCTCGGTGCCGCAAACCTGGGGGATATCGGATTCCATTTTCCGCCGGATGACGAACGTTACAAAGATATGTCAGGAAACGAAATACTGAAAAGAGTAAGCAGATTCCTTGAAAACTCAGGCCTTCTGCCCAAGAATATCGATGCGGTCGTTGTTGCGGAGGCGCCGAAGATTCTACCTTATAAAGAAAAGATTAAAAAGAATATAGCAACGATATTGAAGATTTCAGAAGATATGATTTCTATAAAAGGAAAAACAAACGAAGGACTCGGTCATATCGGTGAGGGAAAGGCGATCGCCGCCTGGGCTGTTTGTGAAGTGACGAGATTATATGCTACCCCTGAAGGATGATATCCCTTCATATTCCCGACCGATCGTAACATATACTATCCTCGGGATAAATATCGTCGTTTTCTTATACGAACTGATGCTCGGCAGAAACCTGCACAATTTTATAAATCGGTTCGGGACCGTTCCTTATCATATATTCCACCCGACAGGAGCATCCTCCTATATGACGCTCTTTTCGAGTATGTTCATCCATGCAAGCTTCATGCACGTCTTCGGCAATATGCTCTTCCTCTGGATATTCGCGGATAATGTGGAAGATGAGATAGGCCACGTCAAATTTATATTTTTTTATTTAATATGCGGAATCGCCGCGACGCTACTCCACAGCCTAACCTCTTCCAATTCCACCATTCCGATGATCGGAGCAAGCGGTGCGATCTCCGGTGTCCTGGGTGCTTATGTACTGTTGTTTCCAAAGGCGAAAATCCTCGCCCTGATTCCCTTCGGGTTTTTCCTACGGCTGACATATCTACCTTCTCTTGTCTTTCTCGGGATATGGTTCTTATATCAGTTTCTCCTGGGTCTATCGTCGATCGGCGCAGCAGGCGGCGGTGTGGCATATTTTGCACACATCGGCGGGTTCATCGCCGGCCTTTTACTTGCCCTTCCTTTTAAATTCAAAAAGAGAAGAGGACCTTATGAATACACAATACAATGATGTCAAGACATATAGATTTAAAAAAATTATATGTTTCGGAAATATCGATCTTTATGAACTAAAGGAGGTATAATGATTAAAATTCTATTTCTCTTCTGTGCTGTATACGGCTACCGCACTCCCCTTCTCAATAAAGTTGACCCGCGTTGTTATGAGAATGACTTTGTACGTGTTTGGGTCTACTTTACTGACAAGGGTATCAGCACGGATAATTATCACAAAGCGCTTCAAACCGTGAAAGAAAAGATGAACAAGCTGTCCCTTGAGAGGAGAAAACTCAGAGGAGGTGTAATAGACTACGATGATATCCCGCTAAATGAGGAATATGTCGAGGCGGTCGAGGAACTGGGAGGGCTGCGGCTGCGAAAATCAAAATGGCTCAATGCCGCAAGCTACTGGATTGCAAAAGATGATATCGACGAAATAGCGGCTCTCGATTTCGTCTACAAAATCACGCCGGTGGCGTATTTCAAATCCCCTGTTGAGAATGAAACAGCGGTATTAGACACTGAATTATTCGGCTTGACTTATAAGCAATTGCAAATGTTCAATATCGACAGTCTGCACAACCGTGGGATATTCGGTTCAAATATAAAGATCGGGATACTCGATACCGGCTTGAGAAGGGTCCACACCGCTTTGGACAATGTGAGAGTCATCGCAGAACACGATTTCATCGACGGTGACCAGATATATATGGGAGACACACCGATTACAGAACGGAGCGGGATATGCAGTGACCTCGCCTTCTTAAAAACCGGATCACGGCTCAACCTGTTTTTTTCAGGTGACACCATCAAATACTCGGTCTACCCGGTACGGGACATATTCTATACATACTCAACCGATGAAGGTAACCAGTGGCAGCCTTTGATAAAACTGACCGACAATTTCAACAACTGGGTGAATGCAATCGACGTATGTGGAAACGACACAATGTTCATCTTTTATCGAGACCGTTACGGAATAAAATATATCGCTTACCACGACACCGTCATCGCCTCGGCTTCGATCACGGGTCAGGGCTACTGGCAGCCCTCAGTGGTTCAGGTAAATGACACGGTGTACATCACCTATCAACAGAAAAATTATCTTTATTTGAACAAAGGCAATGCCGGCGGTTTCATCCAGGAAAGAATAATCGACTCCTGCCAGTCATCTGTTAAAGAACCGAAGATACTGTCGAACAACAGCGAACTCGCCGTTTTCTACCACACCTATCCAGAAGACACCCTGTATCTGGTAAAAGGAGCCGTCTCAGACAGCATATTCATCCGGACACCTATAGGAAACGGGGAATCAGCTGAAGCAATAAATACCGGTGACACCATCTTTCTTGTATGGAAAGACGCAACCGATGTGCCGCTATTTAAAGTAGCATTCGCCAGATCAACAGATTTCGGCGACAGCTTCACAGACACAATTCTCTCGGACGCATTCAACTCCATAGAAAAAATATCCATTGAAAAATTCAACAGTACAATAACCGTTATGTGGAGTTCAGCAGGAAAGATTTACTTCAGAACTTCATTCGACGACGGCATCACCTTCTCCTCGATTGACTCTTTAAATCAAGAATTTGTTTATCTCCCGACACTGGGTTCCAACTCAAGCGGGATCCTGAATTTTTACTGCTCCCGTGGTGATTCGATCACCGACGATTACACTCCCGGTGAAAAGGATTATTGGTTTCCACACCATGGAACGAAGATGCTCGGAATAATCGGTGGTTATTCACGAAACAATTATATCGGAGTCGCACCGGCGGCGCAGTTTTTAGTCGCGAAAACAGAAAAACCCGACACCTCACCACCCTATGAATATCCCATTGAAGAAGACACCTGGATATCAGGATTGGAATGGTTGGAATCCAGAGGTGCGGATATAGTCAACAGCTCACTCGGTTATACTGAATGGTACAGCTGGCCTGATGAATTCAACGGAAGAACATCACCGGCTTCAATAGCGGCTTCCCAGGCTGCAAAACGCGGCGTGATCATAGTAAATTCCTCAGGTAACTTCTCCGTACCCCGAATCGTCATCCCCGGTGATGCAGAAGGTGTCATCACGGTGGGAGGCATAGATACCCTGTTCAACCGCTGGCAATATTCAGGATACTTCCCTACATCTGACCATACAGTCCATAAACCTGAGATCGTCTCTCTGTCCGATGCTCCGATTGTGGTGAATCCGGATTCAGTAAATTCATACCTCTATTCCAGCGGAACCTCGGGTGCCGCTGCGATGATTTCTGGAATCTGTGCCCTGTTATTGGAAGGACATCCACAATGGAATGTCGATTCAATCAGGTATGCACTCTTCTCTACGGCGAGTTATGCTGAGGCTCCCAATGACAGTATGGGCTATGGCTGGCCCGACGCCTTAGCTGCTTTTGATATTTCTCCGAGTACTTATCATGCTGAAGGTGGAGCGTTCTTTCTCACCCCTTATCCCAATCCTTTCCTCCTTACCCGGCATCAGACCGTCTATCTTCCATTTCAACTGGATATGTCCCACATCGTTGAATTCAGAATATACTCAATAAACGGCAGGCTGATCAAGAAAGAATCCAGGGAAGGTACGCTATTACCCGGTCGCTACACAGACGAAGATCCTACATCTCCGAATGCTGCATTTATGTGGGACGGCACAGATCAGGACGGTAAAGAAGTCGCCAGTGGTCTATACTACTGTATCCTCATCACGCACGGCGGAGGAAACGATATTGCAAAGATTGCTGTAATGAGATAGATAAAATATCATCTGGTACAGACCTCTCTCCGCCAGGTCGTCACGATCACAGAGAGCGGCAGACGTACTAATTCCTTGGTGCCGCTGAATATGCGAACTTCTTTTTCTTTGATGGCCGAACCGATTCTGGTATGTGGTATATTATTAAAAATTTGTTTAAATTCAACTGCTTTTTCTCTTGAAATTTCAACCAAAAATCTGGTATTGGATTCTGAAAACAGAATAAAATCATGGCGTTTTTTAACGCCGTCATAGACCACCCTGTCAAGATCTATCTCGGCTCCGATATCTCCACTCATCGCCATTTCTGCAATACACAATCCAAGGCCTCCTTCTGAAAGGTCATGGCACGAAAGGACCAGACCCTGCTCGATTGCACGATGCAATCTCCTCATAATCTCCGGCGCCGCCTTTAAATCCACGCCTGGAACCTTTCCACCTTTAATACCGAGATATTTAAAGTATTCTGACCCTCCGAGTTCTTCTTTCGTAACACCGATCAGATAAAGTTCACTGCCTTCTTCTTTCAAATCCATTGTAATGCACTTTTTCACATCTTCGATGATTCCGATCGCTGAAATCAAAAGAGTAGGGGGAATCAAATGAACCCTGCCTTCATTATCCGACCATTCATTATATAAACTGTCCTTACCTGAAATAAAAGGAACACCGAAACTGACAGCGGCGTCATAACAACCCCGCGCCGACATCACAATATCCCCCAATACCTCTTCCCTTTCGGGCGAAGAAAAACAGAAATTATCAAGTAAAGCAGCCTGCTCTATATCCCCGCCTGTTGCAACCATATTGCGCAGTGCTTCATCGATCACCGACAGAGCCATATTATAAGCATCGAGCCTTCCATACCCCGGATTAATACCGCAGGACACAACAATCCCTCTGTCTTTTTCAAATCTCGGTTTTATGACAACAGCATCCTGGGGCCCGAAATCACCTTTACCGGTGAGCGGTTTGATCACACTTCCTCCCTGGACCTCATGATCATATTCCCTTATAACCCACTCCTTGGAACATGAATTCAATCCCCCGATAATCTTAAGAAGTAAGGAATTGAATTCAATCGGTTTGGGAATATCCAGAACCGACTCGGGTTTCTTCTTCAAGCGCGCTTTTTTCAACGGCATAGGAATACCTTTATGGAGAAATTTCATATCCAGATCGCATACCCGTTCACCTTGATAAAAGAGGCTCAACCTTTTATCACCGGTAAACTCACCGATCACCGTAGCATCAACTCCTTCTTTCTCAAAATATTCAATCACGCGGGACAGATCTTTTCGGGGTACGGCGAGTATCATTCGTTCCTGGGATTCTGAAATCCATATTTCACGTGGTGAAAGTCCTTCGTATTTCAAAGGTACCTTATCGAGCTCCACTCTGACACCCGTCTCTTCTCCCATCTCACCTACAGCACTCGACAAACCACCGCCGCCGCAGTCGGTCACGGAATTCAAAAGTCCCTCTTCACTGACCCGCAACAAACAATCCATCACCCTTTTTTCCACAATGGGATTTCCTATCTGAACACAGGACTTTTCCGCTTCTTCAGAGAGCTCTGCTGAAGCGAACGTCACACCATGAATACCGTCACGCCCTGTCTTACCTCCGACAAGCAAAACAGCATCCCCTCGTTTTGCACCCTTATCTATGCGGTCTTTTCTTATCAAACCCACGCATCCGCAGTATACAAGCGGATTATACAAAAAATCTTCGTCAAAATATAAGGTGCCGCTCGCCGTAGGAATTCCCATTCTGTTTCCATAATCCCTGACTCCGCGGATGACCCCCTTGATTATCGTCTGAGGATGGAGAATCCCCTCAGGTAATTTCTGATATTCAAAATCAGGAGGACCGAAGCAAAAGACATCGGTATCCAGAATAGGTTTGGCGCCTCGACCGGTCCCGAGGATATCCCGAATCACTCCACCGATTCCGGTCGCTGCTCCACCATAAGGTTCTAACGCCGAAGGATGATTATGGGTCTCAACTTTGAAACAGACACCGTACTCTTCATCAAATTCAATCACCCCTGAATTATCGTGGAAAACGGATAAACAGAATGGTTTGTTCAACTCATTGGTCGCTTTCATGATCGTATTCTTCAACAGATTCTCGATTCTCTCGCCGTTGAAATCGATATTCCCCAGAAATGTTTTGTGGCGGCAATGTTCGCTCCAGGTCTGCGCGATGGTCTCCAGTTCCACATCCGTCGGCTGTCTTCCTTCATGCTGGAAATATTCTTTTATCTTTTCCATTTCGATCTTTGACAGAGAAAGACCCATATCGCGGCTTATCTTGACCAGATCGGTATTCAGATCAATTTGCTGAATATGAAACTTATAAGGAGCCGGTTTGTAGGTAGATTCCTTTCCGTACTTTATGTGCTGAATAAGGGGGTTATAAAGAAAAAGAGCCGCGCATCTCTTCATCTCTTCATCATCGAAGTTTCCTTTGACGAGATAGTTCGTCGCCGTCTTTGCTTTGAAAATCTCGATGCCCAGATCAGCGATCGCCTTCTTTATACTCTCTTCCCGGGGATCACTGACCCCTGGGTTGAATAATATCTCAAAACCTTCAGGTTCACAAAAACGATATTCCTCGACAACCCTGTCACAGAACAATTCCCCGGCGATGAATTCCAGTTCTTCTCTTTTGAGATTACCGTAGAGATAATAAACATCCCGTACTTCAACAGAGTCGATCCCCGTAATTCCAAAAGACTGAAATTCGCTCTTTACAAAACCGCCGCGGACGTCATTTTTTCTCCTTATCTCAATACGATGTACCCCGACTTTTGTTTTATTCATTGCCTGTCCGTAAACCTTTCTTTTTTGCCATCTGTATTTTCTTTATTGAAATTATTATTATGACCAGTAAACAGACTATCAGCAGCCAAAGCATCCGCAGGTTATACGGAATATTGTAAGATGTGCTATTTTCCTTTAACGAAACGAAAAAGTTCCTGTTGAGTCTTCACCTCCTTCAGCATTTCCACTGCCTTTTTCACCAGGGGATCATTCGCCACCCGTATTTTATACCCTTCCTTCAATCCCCATAAATTCGTATATATATCCTGTTTCAATCTCTTCTTGAAATTGACTTTGATCGAATCGAATTCCGCCTCGTTGAATTCAAGCCCTTTCTTGAGAAGAAAAGCGGCGAAGTCGTCCAATACTGACTCAGTAACTTCGAAATTTTTATCGATATTCTTATGTGACGCCGTATATTGAACGACAAAATCAAAGTTCAAACCCTTGGTATATATCTCCGTCTCCAGAGATGTCATCTGTGGAGGCTCGATGACTATATCCGGTGTTATACCTCCTTCGCCGTAGACTTTTCGTTTCAAGGGCCCGAGTGTTGTAAACACCTTTTTTTCGAGTTCAAGACTGTCTTTGGCTTCATCAGTCAAATCAGTTCCCTGCAGTTCTGGGGGCTTATCAATGCTCCTGCCCGACGGGGTATACCACCTTGCGGTCGTTATCCTCAGAGCAGTACTGTCTTCAAAAGGAATTATGTGTTGGACCGATCCTTTACCAAAGGTATTCGTACCGATTATCAAACTCCTTTCCCAGTCCTGTAATGCACCGGCGACGATTTCAGAAGCGGATGCCGAACCGCCGTCGACGAGGGTGATCATTGGAAAATCACCATAAGAATAAGTCCTTTTCGTACGAAAAACTCTTTTTCCCTCCAATCTTCCTTTTGTCGTCACCACATCGACGTTTCTCGGCAGGAAAAACTCAGACACCATAACCCCTTCGTTCAAAAGGCCGCCGGAATTCAACCGTAAGTCGAAAATTATTTTTTGGGCACCGAGAGAAAAAAGAGAATCAAATGCCACCTTGAGTTCTGAATCAGCACGCCGGCTGAAGCTTGCAAGCTGAACATAACCGATTTCGTGGTCGATCATCCCGAAGTAAGGAACAGCATCCAGTTTTATTATCGCCCTTGTTATTTCGACTTCAAACGGCTCACTAATGGAAGTCCTCGATATTGTAAGGACGACTTTGGTGCCTGGTTTTCCTCTGATCTCCCTGACCACGACATCAACACCTTTGCCTTTTGTCGGAACTCCATCCACCTCTATGATGGCGTCACCGGGCAGCAGTCCTGCACGATAAGCAGGTGTTCCTTCAAGCGGTGAAATCACGGTGATCTGGTCATTACGTTTGCCGATCGTCGCTCCGATACCACCGAATTCTCCTTTGGTCGATATCATCAACGCTTCATATTCCGCCTTTGAAAGATAATCGGTATGCGGATCACCGAGAACATTAATCATTCCGTCTATGGCTCCGATTATCAAACTGTCGGAAGGAATACTGTCGACATATCTGCCTTCTATCTCTTTCAGAATTTTATTAAAAATCCTGAGCTGGGTATATGTATCCGACTTTGCCCATAAAGCACTACCGATGAATATCCCACACAGAAGAGATAAGCCGACCAGGATAATTATTTTTTTCTTCATAACAGATACCCCTTTCTTACCAAAAGTTCTTTCACATAGTCTATAACTTCATTCTTCAATTGTTCAATGGACTTTTCTCCATTGAGCAGTTTTATTCGCTTTTTGGCTCTGTGCGCAAGTTTCAAATAACCCTTCCGTACCT
The DNA here is from genome assembly GCA_011052815.1 of candidate division WOR-3 bacterium. NCBI lineage: Bacteria > Pseudomonadati > Caldifarciminota > Caldifarciminota bacterium. The sequence goes on from DRIG01000110.1 coordinate 25,412, forward strand.
TTTGATGGTACGCGACATCTTCTGTCTCCATCCGATCATCAAAAACGCCGCGCTCACGTCCTTTTGTAACATCAATATCAAAAAGAAATGTCAGATCAGGTTTTATCCCGGCTGTTGCGAATCTATTGAATATCGAAACCAGACGCCGGGGCAGGTTGCGGGCATAAATCTGATAGGCGAAAGTTGAGTCGAAAAATCTATCTGCAACAACAACCTTCTTTGCACTAATCGCCGGAAGGATCTTTTCATAGGTCAATTGACTGCGTGCGGCGAGGAAAAGGAACAACTCACATTTGGGATGCATCTCCCTGTATGCCGGATTCAAAAGAATCTTTCTCAATGCCTCTCCCACCGCTGTACCACCCGGTTCCCGTACAAAGATATGAGGAATATTTTTTTCTGAAAGCCAGCCACTCAACGCCTCTGCTTGAGTCGTCTTCCCAGAACCCTCGACGCCTTCAAAACTAATAAAAACACCGCGTTTAACGCCGTGCATCAGAAAACACTCAACGTCTTTTTTTGCTCTTTACAGCATATTTCTTAATAAAATTCTCGGTCTTTTCACGACATATATAGTCGGGATACTGTTCTGGCGGTGATTTGAAAAAATAGCTTGAAGGCTCGATAATCGCTCCGCTCAGTTTATTATCGAGGGCGAGTTTGGCGCACCTTATCGCATCAATGACGACTCCGGCGGAGTTGGGTGAATCCCATACCTCGAGTTTCAGTTCGATGTTCAAAGGGACATCACCGAATGTTCTGCCTTCCAATCTCATATGCGCCCATTTTCTGTCTTTCAACCACGCCACATAATCAGAAGGACCGATATAGATGTTCTCCTCACCGATATCATACTTCAAAAGGGAAGTCACCGCCTGGGTCTTCGAAATTTTCTTGGACTGAAGTCTTGAACGTTCGAGCATATTAAGAAAGTCGGTATTTCCACCGACATTCAACTGAGAAGTCCTTTCAAGTTTTACACCACGACTGTTAAAGAGGTTAACCAGTACCCGGTGCAATATCGTCGCACCCACCTGCGACTTTATATCATCTCCTAAAACCGGCAGGGACTTCTCAATAAATCTCTCCTGCCAGTATTTCTCGCTTGCGATAAAAACCGGAATACAGTTAATAAAAGCACAACCGGCGGTCAGCACCTGTTCGACATACCACTTCGTCGCCTCTTCACTTCCGACCGGTAAAAAGTTAATGACCACATCCGTCTTCGTCTGTTTCAAAAGTCCCACGATATCCGCTGTAGGACCGGGCGCCTTTTCAATAATCTGGGACAGATAATATCCCAATCCATCATGGGTCATTCCCCTGACAACAGGA
>DRIG01000111.1 GCA_011052815.1 candidate division WOR-3 bacterium
ATTCTTCCCTGAGTTTTCACTTCAAGGGGAGAATGTTTTTTTATGTACAGCGCGATGATGTCACGAAGGTGGACCATGGTGTCTTCAATCTCTTCGGCTTCTTTAAATACCGCATACTCTCCCCCACCCGCCGCAAGATAAGAGTTGGTGACTACGGTATATTCTCTATCCGGTTCGATCAGAGCTCCGTCTTCTGTCAGGGCTTCAATTATTCTTTGTCCTGCCGGTTTTTGGGAATCGTACTTCACCTTTAATCCGGAGATCTGAAAGATCGCATGGTGGCCGTTGAATCCGACCTCCAGCGCTTTAATCAATGTTCCACCGGTCATCTTGAGGATGACCGCGGTATTTGAAAGGGCGTCTACTTTATAACAGTCATTATAAGTTATTTCACCTTTCGGGATGTTTGCCCTGATGCCGCCGGAATTGTGAATCGCGATGTTAACACCGAAATATTCACGCATGGCGTCGGTGATCAGGTCGCCCAAAGGAGATTCTTCAAAACCGGCGCGCGTCAGTTCATCCTTTGCATAACCGAGCACCTCACTGAATCCTTTTTCAACTTTATCCGACCATTCTTTAATAAGCGCCAGCATTGTCGTGTCGCTCTCGATCTCGTCGCTGAGCAGGTCGATCAATTCACCTCGGTAGCCGGCGATCTTTTTCGTCGTTCTATCGATCGACAGATCAAGAAATCCGATGCTGCTCAGATGGCTGTAGGACTGGCAGATGATGGTATGATTCACCGGGTCTTCAAACGGGATCTCAAGCGCGGTCGAACTGTGTGATCCGAAGATGACGTCGATCCCCGGTATCTTTTCTGCAAGGCGTTTATCGTGGCGCAATCCAATACCGGTCAGGCAGAAGATTAAATCGACATCCTTGGACTTTAAAATATCAACGTATTTTTTTGCAGTCTCCAGTTCATCCAGGACATCGTGGTTTTTGAATCTCTCAGGTGTAGTCATACCTTCCATATACTGCGTCAAAAGGCTGAAGATACCGATCCTCATTCCCTTTTCTTCAATTATCACATACGGTTTGAGATAATCCACGACCTCGCGTGTGTCTTCATATACAATATTGCTCCCGAGGAAGACGGCGTCGACGTTTTTTATAAATTCTTTCAGGACATCCACCCCCATATCATAATCATGATTTCCTGGTGAGATGACGTCGTATCCGCAATAATTGAAATAATCGGCTACCGCATGCCCCCTGGAGAATTCTCCGATCGGTGAACCGACGAAGATGTCGCCTGTATCAAAGATCAAAAATCCATATTCCAGGCTGTCCGCCTCTTTCCTCTTTTCTTTGATAATCGTTGCAGCGGCGGCGGCGTTGCCGAGCGGTGGAGGAAATTCCGGCGACATCCACCATGCCTCGCTCGGAGACAAGCCACCCTCTATGTCGTTGGTGTAGAGAATATAGAGATGATCATAGTTATTTTGAAAAAAGAGAAAAAATATTAAAAGCGCATTAAGCAATGTCGTCAAAAGGTAAAACTGAGCGACAGAAGAAATATTCCTGTTGTCTCGTCGAACCGCAGTTTTTCTTCAATCCCCAGTTCTTCATAATTTGCAGTGGTGTAATCTTTTTTGCTGTAACTGTAGCCTATATCTATACCGTACCACCTGTTTTTGAACCCGGCTCCGAGTGAGAAAACCGTGGTCCATACAGCACTCTCCGTATAATCCGGGAATATACAGAAGCCATAACGTACCGCATAATTGTTGAGGATCAGATGTTCAACGCCGACCTTATAAACCCAGAGCATCTCTTCCCATCTTTCATAATTGATTTCTGCAAGAAATTTTGTCGGAACCCTGGCGGCGGGCTGATAAAAAAATCCCAGTATATGTTTTTCCGGATATTTGAATTCAGCCCCCTGCGGGCTGTCGACGGTATATGCAGGAGAATAAAGATACGCCAGGCGCAGATGGATATTCGGATTTATGATGATGCCCAGCTTTTTCATTGAACCGTTGAAATCATCCTCTGATCGGGATATCGTATCGGCCTGGTTAGGAATGATGACTCTATCCTCGCGGAATCTGGTACCATAGAGATAACCGACTTCACCGCCGAGATTGATGAATCTATAGACGAAACCGAAGGACGCCGAGAGCGAAGAGATGCTTCCACTGTGATTCTCCTCGACGATTCTGGTGATCTGATAGAAATCATCCCGATATTCACGGCGGTAAGAATAATTAAAGTCCCACAGCGGAGCATATCCGACCGAGACCCTGAAGGATTTAAGCGGAACGATGAAAGAACATGCTTCAGGATGGAGATCAAAGGACTTATTATTCGATATGGTGGAGGTTCCGATATTATTGCCGTAAGAGTCATATACCCTCAGACCCCGCTTTTCATTGACGCCGATGGCGGCACCGGACAGCAGGAGTGTAAAATGCCCGGTGAGACCGAGCGACGCCGGATTACCGCTCATTTCAAGGGGTGTATTGATTCCGCCGAGACTCAGGGAGCGGGCGTCATAAAAATAGACTCTGTCGCCCTGATTTCTAACCCCGGGCAGAGTAAGGGTGATAATGAAAAAGATGAGCATAATGTGTATATTTACGGAATGAAGACGGCGGCGGCGATCACCGTCGTCCATAGACCGTACTTATCACCGATTGCAGTCTGGGTGATATTCGTTGTTTTGACGATCTTGGAAGATATCTTCCAGATTTCTTTCCTTTCGTCATAACTTGTATCAGGATCAAACGGTACTCCGAGAGTCGTGGCGAGCATCTGCGCGGCTAAGTCTTCCGCTTTGTCTCCGGCTTTGGGTTCTGTTTCACCGTAGGAATGATATTCCGAGAGATAGCCGTATTGACTCCTGTCGCGCGGAATCGCGACGCCGATGGCTGCGGCGATGAGACGGTGAGGCTCATTGGTGCTCGTTTCAGCCATCACCGCATACACTATTTCTCCGGGAGCCAAATACTGTAGTCCTTTGCTCCTCGAGAAAATTTTCGCTTCGGGCGGAAGTATGCTTGAGACCCTGACGATGTTGAACGGTGCGATTCCGGCGTTTCTGAGGGCTGCTTCAAAGCTGGCGAGTTTTTCTTTATGTTTACCGACCCCCTTGGTGAGGAAGAGCTTTTTCGGTATAAACAATTCCGTTCTCCTTTATATGATTGTTGTTATGGAGCAGACCAGAGTCGAACTGGCGGCCTTCTCGCTGCGAACGAGACGCTCTCCCAACTGAGCTACTGCCCCGTATTCATACTGCTGGATTATAATAATTTTTTCAGAGAAGTCAAGAGACCAGTGACAGCCCGAAGCTTTACGAACCACTGATTTCCCTTTCAATGATTTTTTTGATCTTCTCGATCGTCGCTTCGAGGTCACGGTTTTCAATGACATACTTGTAGTCACTTTTATACTTCAATTCTTCAAGCGCTCTTTTAAGTCTGTCCTTTATCACCTTGTTTTCATCGGTATTACGCTTTAATAATCTCCTTTCCAATTCGGCGATGTCGGGTGGAATGATGAAAAAATAGAGACCGTCGGGATAGAACTTCATCAGCCTCTTCGCCCCTTTGACATCAACGTCCATCAGGACATTAAAACCTTTCTTTAAATTCTCTTCCAGTTCTTTCCTGGGGGTTCCGTAAAGATTGCCGTGTACTTCAGCGTATTCTATAAAACGGTTCTCCTCTATCCATTCTTTGAATTCGTCTCTTGTAAGAAAAATATATTCCCTTCCATCCTTCTCGTCTTTTCTTCTGGGACGTGAAGTGGCTGAGATGGAATAACGAACATCTGATCTCTCTTTGATGATTCTTTTACAGATCGTCGTCTTACCAACGCCTGACGGTCCTGACAGAACAATCAATTTTCCTCTACTCAATGTTCTGCACCTGCTCCCTTATTTTTTCAATCTCTTCTTTTATCTGGATGACCGCCTTACTGATCTTCAGAAAATTGGCTTTGACACTACAGGTATTCGCTTCCCGCTGCATCTCCTGGAGGAGAAAGTTGAGTTTTCTGCCCGGATGTTTTTCTTTATTCAGGGCCTCTTTAAAGAGTGAGAGATGGCTGAACAATCTTTTACATTCTTCAGTTACATCGGTGCGGTCCACGGTATAGAAAAGTTCCTGATAAAATCTTTCCTCGTTGAGCTCTTTCCGATAATCCTGCAGAAGTTCAAGCAGACGTTTTTTATAATCATCGTTTCGTTCGGGAATCAGGGATTCGACGTCATGGATATTCTTCTCTATTACCTTAATCGAATTCCTTATTTCCGCGGCGATGTTCTCTCCTTCTTTCTTCTTCATCGATATAAAAGAATCCATCGCTCTTTCCAGAATCGGTTTGAATTCATTAAAAATGTCTTCTGATTCAAGGGGCGGCTGGCTGAATTTTATCAATCCGGGGACAGACAAGAGGGTGTTGATGTCAATCATACCTTTGATCTTGAATTCTTTTTTCAACTCTTCAACCGCCTTCATATAGGCCCGCACCAGGGCCTTATCAAGTTCGATATTGCACGCCGCGATTTCTCTGTTCTGTTGAATGACTACAACGATGTGGCCTCGGGAAACCCGCTTCTGAACATATTTTCGGATATCTTCTTCAAACGGAAGTAATAAATTAGGACACTTCACGGAAACTTCCAGAAAACGGTGATTATATGACTTTATTTCAACTTCGAATTTAACGGGCGGCTCATGTATTTCACCACTTGCTCTGCCCATTCCCGTCATACTGAACGGCATATTCATTCCTCCAGGATGATGGTCACCGGCCCTCGATTTTCAAGTGTAATATTCATTCGTTCTCCGAAAATACCGCCTTTTGTCGGAACACCCGATTTGTTAAGCAGGGTGATGAAGAGTTCATACAGTTTCTCGGCACGTTCAGGCGCCTCGGCATTGACGAAAGAAGGCCGCCTTCCCCGTGAAGTGTCGGCCAGCAGGGTGAATTGTGAAGCGACCAGTGCCTCTCCTTTTATATCAAGTAGGGAAAGATTGAACTTTCCGTTCTGATCTTCGAATATCCTGATTCGGGCGCACTTTTCCGCCAGCGCCTTTGTCTGTCCTTCTGTATCTCCTTTTGCAACACCGAGAAGGATCATCAATCCATTACCGATTTCCGACACCAATCGACCCTTGACTTCAATACGTGCTTTATTGACCCTCTGAACCACCGCCTTCATTCAGTCAGTGCCTTGAGTATCTCTTCAGCGAATTCTTCAGCCGACTCAGGTCCGGAGCAGGTGATTATATTACCGCTCTTTTCAAGTGCAGCACCCGTATATACGGCTTCGCACTCTTCAAGTTGTCCCTTGACCGAAGGAAAGGCAGTCACCTTCTTCCCTTTCAGCAACCCCGCTTTTCCCAGAACAACCGGAGCGATGCAGATCGCGGCTATCGGTTTTTCGGCGTCGTTGAATTCTCCGGCGATCTTGTGGACGAGCGTATCATCCCACAGAACTTTACAGCCGCTGCCGCCGACAATAATAAGACAGTCAAAACTGTCGGATTTCACCTGTTCAAGAGTGATATTCGGTTTGACCACTGCTCCGAGCATACCCGTCGCCGGTGCGGTGTCAGTGGACGCCACGGTCACTTTCATACCGGATTTGTTCAGGAGTTCATAGGGTTCTTTAAATTCCTCGTCGCGGAAATTTTTCGGAGCTATGACCATTAATACGTGTTTACTTTTCTGTATCGCTTCAGGTTTTGGTTCAGTCACCTGTTTCTCTTCTCCGCCTGCTCCGCAACACAATGACAATAATATGGTCACAACAAGAAAATTCTTCACCAAAACCTCCTTTTTCCATCCGTCTAAGCGGGGGACGGGATTTGAACCCGCAACCAACGGCTTGGAAGGCCGTGACTCTACCATTGAGCTACCCCCGCATGGATTTTATATTATAGTAATGTATTCACAAAAGTCAATAATTTGATTGAAACATATCTCCGATCTGACTCGTTGACATTTCGTGTAATCTGGGTAAAATCATTTTAAGGAGGTAAAATGTCTTTATTACTTATTTTTTCACTGATCACTCAGTTGGGTGCGAATTCAGGAGGAGACTCTTCTTCAGGACCGGTAATCAACATCAATGTCCCCGTGCTTTCAGTAACCGGATACGGGACAAAGACGACCGCGGTCAAGGCGAGTGAGTATAAGATAATCTTATACGCCGACGCCCATTCAGAAGATCAAGAAGAAGCACGAAAAAAAGCAGATGATTTGAGAAAAGAAGTTATCAAAAAGACGAAAAAACTCGGCGGCAGTGAAGACGACGTGGTCCTGACCAATTTGAATCTACTTGAACCGATAGAAGAAGACCCTTATTATCGAGTCGAACAGGATATTCAGATATGGCTGAAAAATGTTTCCGACATAAATAAAATCAAAGAAGAATATCTTTTGATAAAAGGGATTCAAATAGGCTCGGTGACGCCCATCATTGCTGAAATGAATGACTACACCCCGGCGATTGAAAAGGCAAGGAAAGATGCGATCAGCAGTGCGAAAAAAGAAGCACATGCCCTGGCTTCTGAACTGGATGTGATACTCGGTGAGCCCGTTTATATCACTGAAAATATCATCTACCCGAGCTATTCAGGTTATGAATCCGCCGAAGAATCAAATATAACCGTCTCTGTCACACTCTGTTATGAAATAATATATAAGAAATAATAGATGGTAAAAGAACCGGAGAAGGCTTATGTTTGAAAGAATATTCAAGTTAACGGAAAACCAAACGACTCCGTCTCAGGAAGTCATCGGTGGCTTGACCACCTTTATGACTATGGCTTATATCGTCTTTGTCCAGCCGGCGGTCCTTTCTGCAACCGGCATGGATTTCGGTGCGGTGATGGTCGCAACCTGTATTTCGAGCGCCCTGGCGACGTTTTTGATGGCGTTTCTTGCGAACTATCCCATTGCCCTGGCTCCGGCGATGGGACACAATTTCTTCTTTGTCTACACGATATGTCTTGCCATGGGGGTACCGTGGCAGACCGCATTGGGCGCCAACTTTATATCAGGTGCGGCTTTCATTATCCTTTCTATATTCGGACTCAGGGAGATGCTGGTCAATGCGATCCCGAATTCATTAAAACAGGCGATCGCCGTGGGTATCGGCCTGTTCATCGCCCTTATCGGATTTCAATGGGCCGGGTTGGTGGTTTACAAACCGGGTACGATATTGGGACTCGGAAAGCTTCACAGCCCCCCTGCACTCCTGGCTGTATTCGGACTCGTGCTGATTACGATTCTCTATACGCTCAGGGTGAAAGGGGCGATCGTCATAGGCATCATCATCACTGCGGTCGTCGGTATTCCCTTCGGAATCGTCAAGTATCACGGGATTGTGAGTATCCCGCCGTCGATCGCACCGACATTCTTTAAATTGAATATCGGAGCAGCCTTCACTCTATCACTTGTTCCGACGATCTTCATCCTCTTCTTTCTTGACCTCTTCGATACGGTCGGTACACTCATCGGTGTCAGTGAACAGGCGGGTTTTGTGAAAGACAACCGGCTGCCGCGCGCACGCCAGGCTTTGCTCTCCGACGCGATCGGAACTGTCTTCGGAACGATTATGGGAACATCCACGGTAACAAGCTATATCGAGAGTTCAACCGGAGTCGCAAGCGGCGCTCGAACAGGACTGGCGAATCTTACGACCGGCATATTATTTCTAATTGCTTTGTTCTTCTTTCCTCTGGTGAAGATGATCGGTGGAGGATTCCCGATTGAAAACGGGGTTCTTTATCCGGTCACCGCGCCGGCGCTCATCATCGTCGGCACCCTGATGATGTCCGGAGTCACAAAGATCAAGTGGGATGATTTTTCCGAAGCGATCCCGGCTTTTCTGACGATCGTCATTATGCCCTATGCTTATTCAATAACCGAAGGCATTGCCGTGGGATTTATATTTTATACGATTCTCAAGGCGGCGACAGGTAAATTCAAAGAGCTACATCCTGTCCTTCTCGTCTTCACATTCCTGTTTATTCTGCGTTACATCTTCTTGATGAAATGAAGGCGGCTAAGGTGGAACGGTTCAAGGGAATTCCAGTGGCTCCAATCGGTATTATCGCACCACCGGGTGGAAAGAAACTGGCGGAATTGATCGATAAACACCTGGTGATCCGACGAAAGCGGCTGAAGAGGATGAAGGAATACGTCAATTATCCGGGTTTTTCGCGAAATTCATTTCTCATCCCGTGCGACTGCCCCAGATTTGCAAACGGCGAGGGCAAAGCCGTTTTACACGAATCAACGAGAAGATATGATATATTCATCATCACTGATATCGGTAATTACGGATGTACTTATTTGATGCGCGGTATTAAATCACCGATGAGTCCGGATGACCACTTCCAGGATATAAAACGCATTGTCGCAGCCATCGGCGGCAGGGCGCGGAGGATTAACGTAATTATGCCCATGCTCTATGAAAGCAGACAGCATAAACGCTACGGCAGGGAGTCACTCGATTGTGCTGTGGCGCTCCGCGAACTGGAATATCTCGGGGTTGAAAATATCGTCACTTTTGACGCCCATAACTCTCACGTAATGAATGCGATTCCTCTGAGGGGATTTGAAAATCTCCACGCCAGCTACCAAATCATAAAGACCTTGCTTAAGAAGGAAAAAACCCTTACCGTTGATAAATCCAGTATGCTGGTCGTCAGCCCTGATGAGGGTGCGGTTGACCGCTGTTTGTACTATGCGAACAGTCTGGGTCTGGAATTGGGTATGTTCTATAAGCGTCGGGACACCACAAAGGTCGTCGATGGAAAAAATCCGATCATCGCACATGAATTTCTCGGTGCCGATGTTGAAGGTAAGGATATCCTCATTGTGGACGATCTTCTCGCTTCAGGACAGTCGATACTCAAGGTCGCAAAAGAATTGAAGTGGCGCGGAGCAAACCGCATCTATGTCGCCGTCACCTTCGCCCTGCTGGACGACAACGGCGTAAAAAATTACACTGCGGCGTTCAAAAAAGGAATCATCGCCCGCCTGTATTCGACAAATCTGACCTACATAAATAAAGAGTTGAGGTCTGCCTCGTGGTTTGTTGAAGTCGATGTTTCTGAATTTATTGCGTACTTCATCGATTGCGTGAATCGTAACGAATCCATCAGCGCGCTCCTCGATACTTCAAGTAAGATCGCAAAACTCTTGAAAAACCGGTAGAAAAACAAGGGTTGAATATTAAAGGTGCTGTCCTCAAATCGAATTCCACTATTCTTATAGATTGTGCGGTAGATACGCTTGACTAACCCCCTTAAATATATATAATTTACCTAAGGAGATTTAAGATGAATGAAAAAAAACCGCAGATTCAGATTGAAATAAGCCCTGAACAGGCAGAGGGCGTTTATGCAAACGGCGTTGGAATAAATCATACGCCGTCGGAATTTATCCTGGATTTTTTGCGTTTTTTACCCGGTGCACAGAAGGCAAAGGTCTTTTCGCGAATAATTATGACTCCTCAGAATGCCCAGATTTTGCGTAATGCATTAGAGGAGAATCTTAGAAAATACGAGGAACGATTTGGTAAAATCAAAATCTTCGGTAAAGAGCAAAAAGAAATCGGTTTTAAATAGAACGATTGATTTCTTCGTAAACTCGTCATACCGTGCGTATCTCGTGGGCGGTTATGTACGTGATGCGACACTCGGGCTGTCGCCGGTTGATATCGATGTGATGGTGGAGGGCGACGCCGTGAAGGCGGCGAAAGAGATGAACGCGAAACTGAAAGGGAAATTATATGTCTATAAAAGCTTCGGGACCGCATCGATAATCATAAAAGACGAACGGATCGATCTTGCAACCGCCCGAAAAGAAAAATACCCTTCTCCGGCGAAATTACCACGTGTTTCACCTTCCACGATCAGTGATGACCTCAACAGACGGGATTTCACCATAAACGCAATGGCGATCTCAATCTCAAAAGAGAATTTCGGTGAGATATTTGATCCATTCAACGGACTCGAGGATATAAAGAAAGGGTTGATCAGGGTGCTCCACAAAAACAGTTTCATCGACGACCCGACACGGATTTTCCGCGCGCTTCGTTACAAAAACCGGTTCAACTTCAAACTTGAGAAACGAACAAAAACCCTGATCAATGAAGCCGTGGAGAAGAGACTCATAAAACACCTTACAGGCCAGCGGATACTTAATGAAATAAAGCTCATCTTTGAAGAACCCCAATATCACGCAATCGTAAAAGACCTCTCAGATATGGGAATCTTCAGGATGAGAAAGAAAGAACTCGAACAACTACCTCTTTTCGGCTCCTATCGAATGTACTTTTATCTTGCCAATCTGAATCTGCAGGGACTTCCTCTCACAGCAGAAGAGAGTAAAATAATCAAAGAAATGAAATCCATGAAGAATATTCTACCGAAGCTTGAAAAGGCATCCAGAAAGAGTTCTCTTTACAGAATCCTCTCCCCTCTTTCCGAAGGTGTAATAAGACTCATCCCGTCGATAAGACCCGGATTGAAGAATAAAGTAAGCACCTTTTTCAGGCTTAAACGCATCAAACCGTTTATCACCGGTAAGGACCTGAAAAGGCTTAAATTCAAACCGGGTAAAAGATTCAAGACTTTACTCGATAAGATGTGGGAGCTTCAGCTGGACGGCAGGTTCAGAACAAAAAAAGAAGCGGAAAAATATCTGAAAACCCTGAAGAAATAGATGAATGAATTTCTTCTGTATGTTCTGTTTCTTCCTCCGATTTTACTTGCGTTGACCATTCACGAATACGCCCACGGCTACGTCGCTTTATTACTGGGGGACCCCACTGCAAAGTATGCGGGACGCTTGACCTTTAATCCTTTGAAACATATAGACATCTTCGGACTTCTCGCGTTCATCATATTAAGATTCGGATGGGCGAAACCCGTTCCCATAAATCCCTATAATTTTCAGAATCTCAGAAAAGGTGTTCTATACACATCACTGGCCGGCCCGTTGTCGAATTTCCTTATTGCAATACCTTTCGGCGTTATCCTGCGCTTCTTCCCGCGTGACATCGGAATTCTTCAGCCTCTCTGGATAATGCTCTGGGGCGGACTCTTGTTCAATCTCATATTTTGTGCATTCAATTTGATACCGATCCCTCCGCTTGATGGTTCAAAGGTATTATTCAGTCTGCTTCCGCCTCAGTATCAACATATTGAATTGTGGCTGGAACGGTACGGCTTTATGATATTAATAGGGCTGATCATGTTTGATAGAATCACCGGCATACCTGTTCTCTGGGGATGGATCGGCCCTTTCGTCAATCTTTTCTCGAAGTTATTCGCCGGTGCACTTCCTTTAACATGAAAAGAATGATTCTTCCATAGGGAGGTATGATGAGTAGATTACTTAAGATATTATCCGTCATAATCGGAATAATTTTAATTATAATTATTGCGGGATATTTCGCTGTTAAATCGTATTTAAATCCCGCTGTTGTCCGCAGAATAGCTGAGAGAATTTCATCAGAGGCGATCCAGCGTCCTGTTGAATTAGGTAAGGTGGGCCTTAAATTCGGGTTTAAGGTGGGAATTACCATCGATGATGCAGTAATAGCCGATACGCGCGGTTTCAGTTCTTCTCCGATCGCCCAGATCGACAGGGTCACCCTCAATTTAAAATTACTTCCTTTACTCAGAAGGCAGATCATAATCGGCGGTGTGGAACTCTCCGGTATGAAACTTAAGGTTGAGCGTAATAAAAAAGGCGAACTGAACTTCGCGACATTAATTCCGAAAGAGAAAAAAGGCTCGGGCTGGGCATTATCGCTCTCTTCAATAAAAATAACCAGGGGCGAAGTCCATTACGTCGACATAAAGGAAAATATTGAAATACGTGTCAAAGATATCAATCAGGGTTTCAAGTTCAAAAAGAATAAAGTCTCAACCTCAGGCAGGAGCAGTTTTTACCTTCTTAAACATAAGACGATCCCTGAGATGGTTTTGAAGGTGGAAAACAGAGTTGAATACGATACGCTGAGTAAGAATATCGAGATTGAGAGACTGACGGTTTCATACGATCCGATCGTAATGGAGGCCGCCGGAAACATCGAAAGTAAAGGCGGCATAGGAATTGAAGGAGATCTGCGTATCGGTGATTTAGCCAGAATAAAATCCCTCATCCCAGTGAATCTTCGACCCGTGAAAATAAAAGGAAAGGTGAAGAGCCACTTCGCAATCACGGGAAAACTTCAGGACCCGCAGTTCGACGGCCACTGCGAGCTGGAGAATGTATCGATCGTTCCCAAGGGAATGGAACGTGGTGTTGAAAAGATATCCGGAGCTTTTTCGTTCAACAGAGACGCCGTAAAGAACATTCTGCTTCAGGGAAGGATCGGCGGCACTGAATTGAAAATAAGCGGTGCAGTGACGGGATTCAATGATCCCCGTCTTAATATCACGGCGAAGGTGAACGGCGATCTTCGTGATTTCGAGTCAATGACCGCTCAGATGCAGAGAATATCTATGCAGGGGCCGCTCACAGTGAATGTAACGATTAAAGGAAATCCCGAAAAGCCATTCTATTCCGGTGACTATCTGATTCATAACGCCGCGATAAACGGCATCGGTTTACAGAAACCGATTACTGATTTTTATCTCAAAGGCAGATTTGAACAGGAAAACGCAAGGATAGAAAGATGCAGCGGTCATATCGGCAGTACTGACTTTTCCTTTAACGGCGTCATCTCGGACTTCAAGAAACTGAAGGTGGAGATCCACAACAGTTCAAATCTTGTTGATCTGGATGAGCTGTTGCCCGACCGCAAAAAAAGCGGCGGTGGGAAGAAAGAGGGTCTACCGCTTTTGTTGAACGGTGATCTTCATATCAAAACCCTGACCGGTCTCGACATGGTTTACAAAAACGTGAAGGCGGACTTTTCTTATGAGAACGGAATTATAAAAATCGACAACGGCACCGCCGATGCATTCGACGGAAAGGTTGACCTTGATTTTTATTATAACTCCAATAATCCGGAACCGTATAAAATCAACACACGTATGACCTCGGTCTCGACGAAGAAGATATTGAAGCGGTTTCTCAAGTTTGAAAATCTCGAAGGAAGATTGAACGGGGTGAGCAACTTCAGCGGTAAAGGTTTCGGACTGAAAGAGGTCGTCTCGAACCTCAGTGCTTCAGGAAACATCAAGGTGAACAACGGTGCATTCAAGAATTTTGTATTTCTTACAAAAATGCTGGAGTGGTTCGGAATGAAGAACTACAAAGATCTCTCCTTCAAAGACTTCAATGTCTCTTTTAGAATCAACAAAGGAAAAGCCACAGTCGATGATTGGGCTCTTTCATCTTCAGTGGGAGATATATTGACGAACGGAACGATCGGGTTGGACGGGACCATAAAACTCTACATCACCACCACCCTTTCGAAAAAATATTCAAATATGGTAAAGCAGTATCACGGCGATTGGATCTTCCCTGTTGATAAAAAAGGCAGGGCGACCATTGATTTGATCGCCACCGGTAAACTTCTCTCACCGAAATTCAGCCTTGATAAGAACAAGATAAAAAAACGTATTAAGGGTAAGATAAAGAATGAATTCAACAAAAAGAAAAAAGAGTGGGAGAAGAAGTTGAAAAAGCTCTTCGGAGGGAAATAACCTTGCCTGAACTTCCTGAAGTCGAGACGATAAGGCGTGAGTTGTCGCGAAGGATAATAAACAAGCGGATTATATCCTGCAGCATATTACGTAAGGAGGTAATCGAATATCCCGGTCCCGCGTCGTTCCGCAAGTCGATAACAGGTGAAGAGATAACCGCGGTCATCCGTAGAGCCAAATACCTGATCATCGAATTGACGAATCAAAAGAGGTTGATCTTTCATCTTCGTCTCTCCGGGACCGTGTTGTTGAAAAAACCAGGTTGTGCGCCAGAGCGTTTCACGCGGGTGATAATCGGTTTGAACGGTCTTCAGCTCTTCTTCAATGAGCCGCGTGTACTCGGCAGGATATATCTGCAACACCGAAACAAACGGTATAAGATTCCAAAAGGTCTCTATACCCTGGGTTATGAACCGATCTCCCCTGAGTTCGATTTCAATTATTTACGGAGTAAGATTAAAGGCAGAAAAGCCCGGATAAAGTCACTGCTTCTGGACCAGCATATATGCGCCGGTGTCGGAAACATCTATTCTGATGAAGCCCTGTTCCATGCCGGAATCACTCCTCTGCGGAGAGCGGACAGGCTGACGACCGAAGAGATTCTTAAACTCGTCTTTTCCCTTAAGGACGTCTTGAACAAGGCGATCGATAATTTCGGTACTTCGGTCTCGGATTATCATCGGATCGACGGAGAGGAAGGGAATTTCCAAAAATATCTGTATGTCTATTCCCGGGAAGGCGAGCCGTGCCGTATCTGCGGTACAGAAATCGCACTCACCAAAATCAGCAACCGAAGTACGCGATTCTGCCCGAAGTGTCAGAAATAACACGATAGACGGCCGGGAAAGCACCCGACAGAACAGTGATATTGACAGAAAAAGAAAAATGGCTATAGTTATGCTATGAATGAATTCCCCAGCAGATATTCGCCCGAAGGAATAGAAGATAAGTGGTACGACTTCTGGATAAAAGAGAAATTATTCACTCCTGACCGAAATTCGAAGAAAAAGACCTATACGATAGTCATCCCACCGCCCAATGTAACCGGCCGTTTGACCCTCGGCCATACCCTCAATAATTCGATGCAGGATATTCTTATAAGGTACAAGAAACTTGCAGGTTACGAAGTTCTCTGGGTCGCAGGTATGGACCATGCCGGCATCGCCACCCAGGTGAAGGTCGAAGAAGAGAGATTGATAAAAAAAGGGCTCAAGAAAGAAGATCTGGGCAGGGAGAAGTTCGTTGCGGAAATATGGAAATGGAAAGAGGAATACGCCGGGGTCATCAGAGAACAACTGAAAAAGATGGGGTGCGCTCTCGACTGGTCCAGAGAGTGTTTCACCCTTTCCGATGATTATTCCAAAAAAGTGATAAAGGTCTTTGTCGAACTCTATAAAAAAGGTTTAATCTACCGGGGGGAATATATCATCAACTGGTGCCCGCGCTGTCTCACCGCTTTGTCCGATGAACAGGTCGAGACCGAAGAAGAACCCGGAAAACTCTATTATATCAGGTATCCGATCGTGGGAACGGATGAGGTCATCACGGTCGCGACGACAAGGCCAGAAACAATGCTCGGCGATACCGCCGTATGCGTGAATCCGAAAGACAGACGATATAAGAAATTGGTCGGCAAAAAGGTTCTTCTGCCCATAATGGAACGCGAAATTCCGATCATTGCCGATGACTACGTGGATCCGGATTTCGGCACAGGCGCCCTGAAGGTCACACCCGCCCATGACCCGTTCGATTTCGAACTTGCTGAAAAACATAATCTTGAATTCATCAACATAATGAATCCCGACGCCACCCTCAATGAAAACACGAATGAATTCAATGGGCTGGATAGATATGCGGCACGTAAGCGGATAATCGAACTCTTGAAGTCGAAATCACTACTGGATAAGATCGAGGATTACAGACTGCCTCTGGCAAAGTGTGAGCGATGCAAAACCGCTGTTGAGCCGAGGATTTCAAAACAGTGGTTCGTGAAGATGAAACCGCTCGCCCGCCCCGCAATGAGGGTGGTGAAAAACGGTCGAATAAAAATTCATCCTCAACGATGGGTGAATCTATATAATCACTGGCTTGAGAACGTGCGTGACTGGTGTATTTCCCGTCAGTTGTGGTGGGGTCACAGGATCCCCGTCTATTACTGCAGCAAGTGTTATAAATATGATGATCCGAAGATGACCAGACGGAAAACAGGCAGAAGGGTGAAGGGTATGGTTGTTTCCGCGGTCAAACCGAAAAAATGTCCGGATTGCGGTTCGAGTAAGATATATCAGGACGAGGATGTTCTCGACACCTGGTTCAGCTCCTGGCTCTGGCCGTTCGCCACTCTGGGTTGGCCTAAAAAGACAAAAGACTACACCCGTTTTTATCCCACCCAAACTTTGGTGACCGGCTGGGATATCATTTACCTCTGGGTGGCGCGGATGATAATGGCCGGTCTGAAATTCACAGGAAAGATTCCTTTCAGTGACGTCGTTTTTCATCCGATGATCCGCGATGAAAAAGGAAGAAAGATGTCCAAGAGTCTCGGCAATTCTCCGGAACCGATGGATTTGATCGGCAAATACGGCGCCGATGCTCTACGATTCGGTCTGCAGCTCATTACACCGCGGGAGCAGGATGTGCTCTTTTCCGAACAGGCGATCGACGTCGGAAGAAAATTCTGTAATAAGTTATGGAACGCCTCCCGGTTGATCTGGCTTAATTATCGAGACCATAAAGACACTCTGCCCCGTACCCTTTCGGTTTATGATGAATGGATTCTTTTTGAATTCAATAAACTTCTTGAAAAACTCAAGGATCATTATCTTTCTTTTGAACTGAATCAAATTGCACGTGAGATGTATGATTTCGTCTGGCATACTTTTTGTGATTGGTATCTTGAAATCATCAAGATCAACGGTTCGAAGAATGTCGCAAAATATCTCATCAAACAGATAATAATAATATTGCATCCATTCATACCCTTCATTACCGAGGAGATCTATCACAAGTTCAACTTTCCTAAAAAGAGCATCTTTCTCGAAAGATGGCCGGAAACAACAGAGATAAAAGAGGATGTCTCAAACGTAATCCTGATGAAAGAATTGATAGAAGAGATCAGAAACGTACGGGGGTTGTTCAATATCACGCCAAAGGAAAAGCTCGACGCCGTACTCGACACCGGGACAAATTTCAAAAACTTCCTCAAAACCAACGGCGCCGTTCTGAAGAAACTTGCAGGATTGAACGACTTTAAATTTGCCGACTCGGTTTCACAACCGGCTGCAAGCATCATTATGCCGTCAGTCAAATGTTTCCTCATATTATCCGGTATCAACATCGATAAAGAAAAGAGCCGTCTGCAAAAAGAGATTGAATCACTCTCAAAGAGAATAAACGAAATAAAGTATCGGATGAACAATCCGAATTATATCAGTAAAGCAAGTGAAGAGACCCAAAAGAGAGAACGGCAGCGGCTTGAAGACTTTTTGAAGAAAAAAGAAGGTATTGAAAAAGCCATAGAGAAATTATGAAGTATTTCGGATGGATTATCTCATTGATTTTGTTGATTGTGTTTTTTATCACCTATCGGACTCATTATCTGCCGTTGAAAGCGGATGTCACCAAACTGGAGAAAGAGATCGATATGTGGGAAAATGTTTTAAAAGGAGAAAAAGGACTGACCGGAGAACGCAACAGCTTCGCGGTTGACCGGTTTTTCAAGGATAACAAACTCACTCCATACGGTGAAGTGGAGATGTTGAGAAGATTTGGCCTTAACAACAAAGGAATAGAAATTTACATTTCAGCGCCGGAACCGTTGAACCGTGCAAAAGATGTTATCGCGTTTCTGGACGACCAGCGGCTTATCTATAAGACATTCACTTTTTATATCGTGGTGGATTCCATTGAAAGATTTGAGTATAAATTCGTCAAGTAGGATGATAAAATCTCGCCATTCGCAATTTTTACTCTATACCCTCATTGTTGTTCTCTTTACAGCCAATTTTCTCAATGCGGGCGGGAAGAACGCCGCAGTGGCGATGGCTCTATGTGTCATCCCGGGCGGCGGCCAATTCTATACTGAGCGATATCTTGCCGGCGTCGCCATCGGGTCGGCCGAGCTGGCACTGGGGTATTATGCATATAAATACCACCGGGAAGAAAATTTCGAGAAACGGAATTCAATGCTCTGGTGGGGATTGTTTGTATTCGGTTATTCCCTCGCCGACGCCTATGTCGGTGCAAAGATGTATGGTTTTGAGCTTGAAACAGATATCGACAGGGTATCTCTGAAGTACAGCTGGAAATTGTAATTTAAAATATCACTACATCAGTGTTTCGGACTCTTTTTGACCTGTTCGACAGCCTTGAGTAATTCCACCATTACCTGTGCCTGAAGTTGGTCCTTTGTCAAATTATACATCGTCACGATGTGACCCACGTCGCTCGATACATACATAGGCGGCAGGTTATTCAAAGTCAATGTCATTATATCCTGAAAACACTTGTCGCATTTGCATAAAGTCTCATCTTTTTCGTACAATTTTTTTAATTCTTCACGGACGATCTTTTCAATATAATTTTCATATTTTTTTTCTTCCATTTTTTCATCCTTTCTTTATGAGTTCCAAAAATTCTTTCTCGGTTATAATCTTTACACCCAGCTTTTTCGCTTTTTCATACTTTGAACCCGGTTTTTTACCGACGACGACGAAATCGGTCTTTCTGGAGACAGAGTTCATCGGTGAACCACCCTCTTTCCGGACCAGTGAATGCGCCTCCAGCCGCGTCATTTTCTCGAGTTCACCGGTAAAGACGAATGTTTTGCCTTTAAGATACCCTTTGTCTTCTTTGGGTTTGTCTTTATGAAACCGCAAGCCGATCCGTTTCAGATTTTCTATTACCTTGAGATTCTTTTCATTTTTAAAGTAGTTCTTGATGCCTTCCGCGACAGTCTCCCCGATACCTTTGATTTTAAGAAAATCCTCAGTTCCGGCTTTAATTATCTCGTCGATCGAAGCAAATTCACTGACCAGAAGGTGTGAAGCATTGACGCCGATATTGGGAATCCCCAGGGCGTATAATACATTTTCAAATTCTCTTTTTTTACTCTCCTCAATCGCCTGGATTAAATTTCGGGCGGACTTCTCCCCCATCCTTTCCAGGCCGGCGAGTTTGTCCACGGTGAGTCGATATATGTCATCAAAGCTTTTTATAATCCCCTGATCGACGAGTTTGTCCACGAGTACATGACCAAAACCCTCGATGTCCATCGCCGCTCTTGAGGTGAAATGGAGTATTCTGCCTTTGATCTGCGCCGGACAGGTGGAATTGACACAGCGCCAGTCCGCTTCACCGGAAAGTCGATATATTCTTTCTTTACATACAGGACAGAATTCTGGAAAGCGGAATCGTCTGACACTGCTTTTTCGTTTCGATGTCACCACGCCGACCACTTTGGGTATCACTTCTCCCCCTTTTTCAATGATTACATAATCACCGATGCGGATATCCTTTCGTTTGATTTCATCCTCATTATGCAGGGTGGCGCGCGAGACCGTGGTTCCAGAAAGGAATACAGGTTCAAGGACCGCCACCGGCGTTATTCTTCCCGTCCTTCCTACCTGCAGTTTGATATCAATTAATTTCGTCACCACCTGTCTTGCCGGATATTTATAGGCGATCGCCCATCTCGGACTTTTTATTGTGTTACCCAGGATCTCCCGACTTTTGAAATCATCGACTTTGAGTACCAGACCGTCGACTTCATAATCGAGTTCCTCTCTTTTATGCTCCCATTCATCAATACAATGAAAGACCTCTTCAATCGTGCGGCACAGGGCGATATGCGGCACAATCTTGAAACCACTTTTTCCGAGTTCCTTGAGTGTTTCGTAATGAGAACGATGACGGGGTCCGGGTTGTATCGGGACAGTATGGATGAAGATATCCAATCCGCGCTTCGCTACTTCTCTTGAGTCGAGCAGCTTCAGGGTACCGGCGGCGGCGTTTCTCGGATTCGCGAAAAGCGACAATCCCTGTTTTTCACGTTCTTTATTCAATTCATCAAAAACCTTCTTCGGTAAAAACACCTCTCCCCTTACTTCAATATCGAGGAGTTCCCTGTCTGCACTCAATATCTTCAGGGGAATCGAACGTATCGTCTTAAGATTTTCCGTGATGTCGTCGCCTTTGATTCCGTCGCCTCTGGTGGCGCCGAGAACAAACCTGCCTTTTCTGTAATGGAGAGAGACCGCCACACCGTCGACCTTCAGGGTGACTTCATACGCAACTTTCCTGCCGAGACTCTTTATCACCCGCTCATTGAATTCTCTGACCTCTTCTTTGTTATAGGTATTATCCAGACTTAACATCTTTATCCTGTGCTGTACTGTGTTGAATTTTTTCAGCGGCATACCGCCGACCCTTTGAGTCGGTGAATCGGGGGTGATCAATCCCGGGAATTGTTGTTCCAGATCTTTCAATCTTTTGTACAGCCGGTCATATTCGTAATCGCTGATGATCGGTTTATTCAACACATAATATCGGTAATCGTGATAATTTATCTCTTTTCTCAAACGTTCGACCTCTCTTTTCGCCTCTTTTTCATCCATCCCTTTATTATATCTACCATGAAAAACGAGTCAATAACATCATACCCTGACTCCTCTCCTTTTTTTTGTTTTTATTTAAAGACCCTTCTTCTCCGTCATTCCTTCGTTACACTCGGGACAACGTCTGAGTTTGCCTTCTTTCTCTGTCATTCTGAGTGAAACGAAGAATCTTTATCAGTCATTAGTCATTGAGATTCTTCAGTCGTCTGCTTGGGGCAGACTCCTTCAGAATGACAAAAGAGCGGGCGAAGGGATGATAAAAAGTGGAGAGGAATCAGTATCATACCGGCTTGATGGTAATTATTGACATTCCGGCGGTTTTGTATAAACTTTAAATATGCCTAAGAAAGTCGATTATCTCGTTGTGGGCTCGGGCATTGCTGGTTTGACCTTTGCTACAAAGGCGAAAAAACACGGAGAGGTGCTGATTCTTACGAAGAAAAACAAGGCGGACTCGAACACAAACTATGCACAGGGCGGCATCGCCGCCGTCTTTGGAAGGGACGATTCATTTTCCCTGCACATAAAAGACACCATGAAAACCGGTGACGGGTTATCGCATCAAGACGCCGTTGAAATAATGGTGAAGAACGGACCGAAACTCGTCAAAGAACTTTATAATATGGGATGCCGTTTTTCCATTGATGTGAACGGAAATTTCGAACTCGGCAAAGAAGGAGGCCATTCACGAAGACGGATTGTTCATGCCCGGGATTACACCGGCTATGAGATCGAAAGGGTTCTTCTTGAAAACGCCCGAAAGAACGAGGTGGTGATAAGTGAGAATGAAATCGCTCTTGATCTGATCGTCAAAGACAGAGAATGTCTCGGGTTGTATTATTTTGATGCCAATACGCGCAAGATCGATTGTATCTACGCGAAGGCGACTGTTCTGGCAGCCGGCGGCGCAGGGCAGGTTTATCTCCATACCACGAACCCGCCGATTGCAACCGGTGACGGGATTGCAATGGCTTTTCGGGCGGGTGCCGCCATCGCCAATATGGAGTTCGTCCAGTTCCATCCGACAGCGGTCTATAACGTAAAGATCGACGGACGTTCATTTCTTATCTCTGAAGCGGTACGTGGAGAAGGAGGAATACTCAAGAATAAAGACGGCAAACCGTTTATGAAGAGATACAGTCCCGACGGTAATCTTGCTCCAAGGGACGTGGTCGCGCGCGCCTGTGTTTCTGAAATGATAAAGACGGAATCAAAATACGTGCTGCTTGATATTTCTCATCGTAAGGCGGACTTCATAAAGAATCGTTTTCCCACCATCTATGAAACATGCCTGAGATGGGGAATTGATATGACACGGGAACCGATTCCGGTCGTTCCGGCGGCCCATTATATGTGCGGAGGTGTTATGGTCGACACCTGGGGTCGCTCTTCCATCCGTCGGCTCTTCGCCCTTGGCGAATGTGCCTGCAGCGGCGTACACGGTGCCAACCGTCTGGCGTCCAATTCCCTGCTTGAAGCCCTTGTTTTTGCGGCGAGGGCGGCGGAAAAGGTAAAGGATTTACCGGAGATAAAGATACCGCGTAATATAAAGATAAAGAAACCAGCCAAGATCGGTCCCAATTACAAAACCCAGATCAACGAGATAATGGATAAATTGGTTGGAGTGATAAGATCGGAAAAGGAGTTGCACAGGGCGAAAAAGATGGTAATGGAGTTTGCAAAGAAATTCGACGACGGTATACATCTGATAAACGCCGAATCAAGGAATATCACGGATATCGCTGTTCTGATCATCGAGTCTGCTCTGCTGCGGAAGGAGTCCAGGGGTCTCCATTTCATAGATGAATATCCCAAGAAAAAAGCCGAATTCCAACGGGATACCGTGGTGGATAAAGAAAGAATCGCCGCATGAACGGCTGTTTTTATAATAACTTTAAAAAAGGAAAGGAGAATGGAACAGGGAGAAATTGAGGTTTTATTGGAACTGGGGCAGTCATACCTTTTAAATAAAGAGTATGATGATGCAATAAAAAAATTCAGCGAGGCGCTCA